>JBJMHG010000331.1:0-19356 GCA_045807485.1 Actinomycetes bacterium | reverse complement strand
CGAACGGCTGAATGGGCATCTACTTTTGCTAGTGCCGGTATAGAAGCATGCCGTTCCATGACCTCTATGGCGGTGTGCTGATGAAGATCGAAAAGGGTTCCGGCTGGCTTCGCATCGAGCTGAGCGGCGAGATTGATCTCGCGTGGTTCGAGAGCCATGGTGCTGCGGTTAGCGAGGCGCTCCAGGACAACCCAGCTCTGGTAATGGTTGATCTTGAGCACGTGCGATTCATGGACAGCACCGGTCTGTCACTTTTGGTGCAGGCGTATCGTCAATGCCAGCCGGCTAGCGGTGAGGTATGTGTCATCCATCCGCAGCCCTTTGTGGCGCGCACCCTGGGTATTGCTGGACTGGATCAAATCGTCACGGTGGTGAACAACTGCCATGAGGTGAGAGAGATCTACAGCCGGTTGGGGCAGCTGGATGGCTCCGATAGCTCGGCGGAGCGACGTTCGCCGGCCACGGATGGTGCCATCGCCTGCCGGTGACCGAGAACCGGGCTGATCGAACTCATGTTGGCCTATCAGGTTGGGACTATCCCGGTTGGAAGGGCGACTTCTACCCCCTTGGCTTGCCGGCACGCGCCAGATTGCAGTACGTGGCCGAGCGGTTCGACACCGTTGAAATCAACGCCTCCTTCTATGCGCTGCAAGATTCGGCGTCCTACCAGCGCTGGTACGACGCCACTCCGAATGGCTTCTTGTTCGCCCTCAAGGGCGGTCGTTACATCACGCATTTGAAGCGTCTCCGAGGCGTGGAGCCTGGCCTCGCGAACTTCTTTGCATCAGGACCGTTGGCTCTACGTGAGAAACTTGGGCCAGTGCTGTGGCAGTTGCCCGCGAACCTAACCTTCGACGCAGCATTGATCGACGAGTTCCTGAGTCTGCTTCCTCGATCGACGGTCGAAGCAGGCGCTCTTGCTGGACGTCACGATGACAAGCTCCGCTACGCCCCCTATCTGGCTGTCGATCGAGACCAAGCCATATTCCACGTTTTGGAAGTACGTCATCGTTCTTACGACAACGAGCGCTTCTATCAGCTGCTTTCGGCACGAGGGGTGGCCTGCGTCATTTCGGACAGTCCTACGTGGCCGCAGCTCGATCGACGCACCTCTGCCCACACCTATGTCCGACTGCATGGTCACACCCAGCTCTACGCCAGCGGCTACAGCAGCCGCAACCTGAACTCATGGGCGCTGCGATGCAAACAGTGGGCGAGCGAAGGGCCAGTCTTCGTCTACTTCGACAACGACGCTCGAGGCCGCGCACCCCACGACGCCTTAGGGCTTATGTCGCGCCTTGGGAAGGCGTGGCAACCAGCACAGTAGACATTGACTCTGGGGCACAGATTCTTCGCACTTTGTGTCACATTTGGGCCACTGGCGGTGCTGACCGGGTGTGACTGCTGGATGGGACGGATTCCGACTGGCGGCGGCTGATTCGGCCCCGCCCACCACGTCCGCTGTGGCGACGGCGATTGCTCGCAGGAAGGCGGCTTCCGTGCGCATGGCACCACAACCAGTGATGCACCCTGATCTGGAGCCGATATTTCGAGAGCAGTATCCCTATGTTGTTGCCGTTGCCCGGCGCGTGCTGCGCTCTGAGTCGGACGCCGAGGATGTCGCGCAGGAAGTCTTTGTCTCATTCGCTCGTTCCTCTGTGCCCGGTGGCGATGCTCGCGCCTGGCTCACCGTGGCCGCCACGCACGCTGCCCTCAACGTCTTGCGCTCGCAGCGGAGACGCCTCGCGCGCGAGGTAGCGGTAGCGGAGCCTCACAAGGGCCGGGATCCAGAGACTGAGGCGATCAGCCTCGCCGAGCAACAACGAGTGAGGGACGCCCTGGTCCACCTTCCCCGTAGACAAGCCGTGGTGCTCGTACTGCGCCACAGCGGTCTGAGCTATGCGGACATCGCAGAGGCAACGCAACTATCCCCGAGCAGTGTCGGTACGACTCTGCGACGCGCAGAAGCAGCCCTTCGTAAGGAGCTTTCCCATGACTCATCTCTCTGACGGTGTGCTGCGGCGGTACATCGACGAGCCCGAAGGCCTTCCCGACGGTCAGCGCGAGCACGTCCGACACTGTGACCGCTGCTCGCGAGCACTCGAGCGAGCTCAGGACGATCGCCTGGTGGCGGAAGCAGGATTGCTGTCGATGTCTGGCGAAGGCGCAGACATCGACGCAGCATGGGAGCGACTGCAGAGCGCGGTGCAGGCCGACGCTCACACACTCGAGTCGGTACGTGACCGGCGCGCATCATTTGGTGCCCGGATGCGGAAGGCTCCCGTGCTTGCCGCCGCTGGCGCGTTGCTGATCGTTGGGGGAGCGACTACTGCTGCAGCGAACGACTGGCTACCCATCTTCCAGGCGGAGTCCATCACTCCGGTCTCGGTCGACATCAACGACCTCACTGAGCTGCCAGACTTGTCGGCGTTCGGCCGGTGGGACGTAAGGACCGATCCACGCCTGGTCGACGTGCCCGACGCGTCCACTGCATCGAGTCGCACCGGGCTGATCGTTTCGACGCCGACAGACCTGCCGACCGGCGTAGACGGAGCTCCCGAGTTTCAGGTGATGGAGAAGCAGGTAGCGACGTTTACGTTTTCTCAGCGCAAAGCCGCTGAAGCGGCTCAGGCAGCGGGTGCGTCGATGCCCTCGCTTCCGAACGACCTCGATGGAGCCGTATTGCGACTCGAGCTAGGACCGGCGGTCGTGCAGACGTGGTCACAAGGATCAGGAGCCCCGACGCTGATCGTCGCTCAAGTTGTCGCGCCGTCGGCATCTTCCAATGGCGTACCGCTTGCAACGCTCAGGGACGCCTTGCTGTCAATGCCGGGGCTGCCCGACGATGTCGCCGCCGAGTTGCTGACTGCAACAGGCGATGGGACGACCCTGCCCCTGCCTATACCGACGGACGAGTACACGACGACGACTGCCGAGGTTTCGGGGAGACCCGCCACCGTGCTGACTTCGCGTGACCAGACGGTCGCAGGTGTGGTGTGGTTGGACGACGGCGTCGTGACAGTCGTCGCCGGTCCGCTTGACGCGCAGGAGGTCTTGTCGGTGGCTGATGGTCTGGGATGACGGTGGGAACGGGGTAACACATCGGTCAACCCCGCGCGCTGCTGACGGTTCAGCAGAGTCACTCGCAGTCTGGTGTAGCGGCCTCACGAAGCGATTCGGTCGTCGTGAGGCCGTGCGCTCGGTCTCGATCGAAGTGCGTCGCGGCGAAGTCGTCGGGTTGCTCGGCGCCAACGGTGCAGGCAAGACCACGCTCATCAAGATGCTCTTGGGCCTAGTGCGACCGGACGCAGGTGAGGTGCTGCTCCTAGGTCGATCCGGAACAGACCCACTGTCGAGGCTGCGGGTTGGCTATCTACCGGAGCTGTTTCGTTACCAACCTTGGCTCTGCGCTGACGAGGTGCTCAAACTCCACGGCAAACTGGCGCACGTTGATCAGAGTCCTGATGACCGCCTTGAGCTGCTGGAGATAGTTGGACTGCGAGATCGATCAGGCGACCGGGTCGGTGGCTTCTCCAAAGGGATGCAACAACGGCTTGGTCTTGCTGTGGCGTTGGTAGGAGATCCCGAACTCATAGTCCTGGATGAACCCACCAGTGCGCTCGACCCGCTCGGTCGGGTTGAGGTTCGAGATCTTGTTCTCAACCTTCGTGAGCGGGGCGTCTCGGTGCTTCTCAATTCGCACCTCATCGGCGAAGTGGAGCGAGTGTGTGACCGAGTGGTGATCCTCGACCACGGTCGCCTTGTTGCGGATGGCACCTTGGCCGAGCTGCTTGGCACGCCCAGGGTGACGCTCCGACTCAACAACGTGACAGAACAGGCTTCTGCACGTTTGCGGGCGTCCGGCACCGTTGATCGAGACCGCGATGCTTACACAGTCACCCTTTCCGACCACTCTGGCGCCACCGAGTCGGCGACGACCCACCTGGAAGACGCGGACCAGGAGATCAGTCGCCTGGTTGCTGATCTAGTCGGGCTGGGAGTGCACGTCTACGGCGTCGAGCGCAGCAGGATGAGTCTTGAGGACCGTCTCTTGGGCATTCTTCGAGCTGGAGCAGCTAGAGATGAGGCGGATCAGGCGTCATGACGACGGCGACCGCACGTCCTCCTTCGGCCACCATGGCTGCAACGCGCACGATCCTGACGATCGCGCGGCTGACGCTTCGCGAAGCCACTCGTAAACGCGTGATCTGGGCTCTGTTGGTTCTGTCGGTTCTGCTGTTGAGCCTCAGCGCATGGGGCTTCTCGCAGTTGCCTGGCATGGATACCTCAATGGGACGCCTCACAAGCGGCCAGTCACGTTTGCTCGCCTCGGAGTTGCTCAACTTGGTGATGTTCGGAATGAGCATGATCGTGGCACTGGGCACGGCGTTCCTCGCCGGTCCGACGCTTGGCGGAGAACTCGAGTCCGGAGTGTCACTGGCCATGGTGGCGCGGCCGGTTCACCGCTCCGCGGTGCTTCTCGGCAAGTGGCTTGGCTTGGTGACCTTTGGGGCGGCTTACATATGCCTCGCGGGGCTCGCTCAGATTGCGGTCGTTGGCCTAACGGTGAGCTACTGGCCACCGAGCCCAATCCTCGCGTTGGGACTGCTGTCCCTGGAGACGATCGTTCTGCTCACCCTGGCCTTGTTGCTGTCAAGCCTGATCTCGCCGCTCGCGTCCGGCATCACCACGGTCGGACTATTCGGAGCAACCTGGGTAGCTGGTGTAGTCGGGGGCATAGGAACCGCCCTCGACAACGAAGGTGTGGCCCGCATCGGGACAGTCTCGGCAGTGTTGCTCCCGACGGACGGCTTGTGGCGTGGCGCGATGCACGCCATCCAGGACCCGCAGGCGCTCATGCAGTTGGGCAGGGCATCGGAAGGCTTTCCCTTTGTCAGCGTCAGCAGTCTCAGCGTCGCTTACTTTGCTTGGGTCGTGCTGTGGATCGTGACTGTGCTGACCGTATGAATCGTCTCTTTCAGGCGGCGCACCATTTAGCCCTGCGTAGAACGGGAACGTTTCAAGGTCGGTGCAGACGCCACGCCTCGATGGCAGGATGTGCTCGTGGCTCCGATGGCTGACCTGCGTGACGAACGACGCGTTGTCACAGCCTTGTTTGCGGACATCGTTGGTTCGACAGCGCTCGGTGAGCAGCTCGACCCAGAAGACCTCAAGCTCATCGTTGCTGATGCGATAGCTCGGATGATCGGTGCCGTAGAGGCGTTCGGTGGCACGGTCAAGGACTTAGCAGGCGACGGCCTGCTCGCCCTCTTCGGTGCGCCTATAGCCCACGAAGATGATCCCGAACGTGCGATCAACGCTGCCTTGAGAATCGTCGACGATCTCGCGCAATTTTCCGAGGATGTCGAACGCGGTTGGGGAGTGACCGGCTTCGGCGTGAGGGTTGGAGTCGATACCGGTCTCGTGGTCGTGGGTGCGATAGGAGCAGGGGGCCGAGTGGAGTACAGCGCGCTCGGGGACGCGGTTAATACGGCTGCTCGGCTGCAGTCTGAAGCTCCAGCGGGTGCCGTGTTCGTCAGCGATGAGACCCATCGCCTGGCCGGTGCCGCCTTCTCGTGGGGTGAGCCGTCGACCCTCACGTTGAAAGGCAAGTCATCTCCGGTAACCGCGTGGAGCGTTGACACTTCTTCTGGCCCGAGCCATAGAACCCGAGTCTCGGACAGCGTCTACACGCACGTAGTCGGACGCGAACGCGAGCTTCGAGCTTGCCAGTCTGTCGTCGATTCTGTTCTGCAGGGAACTGGAGGAATCCTCTACCTCACGGGCGAACCAGGCATCGGCAAGACCCGACTAATGAACGAAGTCGAGCGCATGTTGGCCGCTGCGCCTCCAACCCACGGAAGCCCCACGTGGCTCGAGGGTCGATGCGTCTCGTATGGCGAGTCCATGCCCTATTGGCCATTTCGAGACTTGCTCCATTCATGGCTCGGTACGTCAGCAGATGAGCCCGATCTCCGGCTTCGCGTGGCTCTCCGACGCCATGTCGCCGCCCTATTTGGCGATGGTGCCAGCCAGATCGAGCCCTACCTCGCGCAGCTGATGGGCTTGTCCGCCGACCCGAGGGAAAGCGAACATCTTGCCGAGCTTTCGCCAGAGGCGCTGCAGTACCGAACCTTTGAAGTGATGCGAGAGCTGCTGTCGCAAGTCGCGCAGAAGGGTCCGGTCGTGGTTGCGCTCGAGGATCTCCATTGGGCCGATGCCACGTCAGTCCAGTTGCTCGAACGCCTTCTGGCAGACACTGAGCATTCGGCCCTGCTGCTCATCCTCACCATCAGACCGGAGCGCGACCACCCCGCTTGGCGCGTCAAGGAAGAAGCCGCCCGCACCCTGCCTCACCGGTATCAGGAGATCGCCCTAGAAGCGCTGTCCGGCGATGCCGGGCGTGAGCTGCTGAACAGCCTGATCGGACGCGAGACGCTACCGGCGCAGACAGCCGATCGGATTCTGCGGCCAGCAGAGGGGAACCCGTTCTTCCTGGAAGAGATCGTTCGCTCACTTATCGATTCCGGTGTGCTCGTCAAGGAAGGGGACAATTGGCGGTTCGACCACGGCGTCCCCATTGAGATACCGCCCACCGTCGAGAAGGTAATCCTGTCGCGGATCGATCGGCTGTCTTCGACCGCCCGGGGAGTGCTCACGGCCGCGTCCGTGCTGGGCCGACAATTTCAGCTTCCGATGCTCGAGTCGATTGGCGTCCGAGGAGACAGTGACATTCCGGCGTCGCTCGCTGAGCTGCAGCGCTTGGACCTACTTCGGCAGTCTCGTCGCTGGCCCGAGCCTGAGTATCGCTTCAAGCACGCTCTGATCCAGGAGGCGGCGTACCGCACTTTGGTTCGGCCAGATCGTGAGCGTCTTCACCGCATGGCGGCGGTCTATCTCGAGCAGCGGTCTGCTGAGCGGCAGCACGAGGACGCCGCCCTACTCGCGCACCACTGGCTCGGTGCCTCGGACGAGACGAAGGCTGTCGCCTACCTGATCCGGGCCGGCGACATGGCACGACAGGAGTACGCACTCGACGAAGCCATCACGCACTACCGGCAGCTGTTGCCTCTGCTGGAGCGTCGTGGCGAGCGGCAAGAAGTGGCGCTCGCATCGTTCAAGCTGGCGCTCGCCCTACACATGTCTCTTCGGTTTTCTGAAGCGAATCAGGCTTACCAACGCGGCTTTACTTTCTGGACGCCGCCAGCTCCACCAGAAAGCACCCCGTCTGAGGTGCTGCGCATTTCGTCCAGCTTTCTTCCCGATGATCCCGATCCTCGCTCAGCCATCGCTTGGCCGAACATCCAACTGTGCATGAACTTGTTCGACCGGTTGGTCGAGCAATGGCCAGAACGAACAATCGTTCCAAATCTGGCCGAGTCGTGGCAGATCTCTGATGACGGGCTGCGCTATCTCTTCCATCTGCGACAGGGGCTCGTTTGGTCAGACGGAACTCCGCTCACAGCGCACGACGTCGAGTTCGGAATCAAGCGCGTGCTGAACCCGGACGCTCCTGGCTCAAGTGTCGCGATCTACTTTGCACTCGAGAACGGTGAGGACTACTACCTGCGCCGCCACGATGATCCCGATCGGATCGGCGTGCGAGCGCTCGACGACAAGACCATCGAGCTGCGGCTTGCGGCACCAGCGCCGTACTTCATGAGTGTCATGAACCGCCCGGACGCCGGCCCGCAACCCCGCCACGCCATCGAGCGCGAAGGCGAGGATTGGGTGGCCATGGACCGGCAGGTGGTCAGCGGCCCGTTCCGGATCGCGTCGAGGGCAGACGACTCGGTGGTGCTCGACCGTCGGGGCGACTACGAGGGGATGCGTTCGGGCAACGTCGCAAGTGTTCGCTATTCGCGACTCAGTGTCGCTGAGGCGGCGCGGCGCTATGCCGATGACCAACTCGACCTTGTGACGGTTAGATACACACCCCGAATGGCCGACTTGGTCACCGAGTCAGCTGAAGACGCTGTGATCGGGCCTGCGGCATGGTCGGGGTACCTGGCCTTCGACCACCGGCATCCCCACCCGTCGAACGTAGATCTGCGGCTCGCACTGGCCTATGCGCTCGACCGCGAACGACTGGTGGAGGCGATTCCGACGAACTTCGTAGTTGCGACCGGCGGAGTAGTGCCGCCGGCTCTGCAGGGGCACACCCCCAACATCGCGCTTAGGTTCGACCCCGGTCTTGCGCGCGAACACCTGGCGGCGAGTGGGTTTCAGGGTTCCATCGCGATTGCCTCTCTTGACGAGAATGCGCCCCTGCTCGAGCCCGTTGCCCAGAGCTGGCGAGATTCGCTTGGCCTGGGCGTCGACCAGCGATCCTGGACGCCGGAGACGATGCCCCGGTTGCGTGACCTTCGCGAGCTAGCGCCCATCGTCTTTACCGGCTGGCTACCCGGATACGCAGACGCTGAGTATTTCCTGCGGCTGCTCTTTCAGTCGACGAGCAAGACGAATGAGGGCGGCTTCTCCTGGCAGCCGTTCGACGAGCTCATCGAGCGTGCCCGACAAGAACGCAGCGACCGCGGACGGCTCGAGCTCTTCCACCAAGCTGACCGGATGGTCGTCACGGAGCGGGTCGCTTGCATCCCATTGGTCTACGGACGGTCAATGGCGATCGTAAAGCCGTGGGTAAATGGTTGGCGCGAGTTCGGCAAGACGTCGGCCAACTTCGCTGATCTCACGCTTCACAGGTCTGACGTCATGGAGTAACAGCGCTCTTGTCTCACCGACGCCTCAGTGCCAAGGTGTCGGCGTGACAGAACTTGCTCCCGTGTGGGAACAGCGCATGCGCGCGCCGCAGCTGTTGTCGTTCAGCCTGCTTGGTCCGCCCGTGTCCTGGGCGCACGACCATGCCGATCGCGGCGTCCTGCTCTCAACGTTGGGTGGCAGGGTGGAGGTCTTCTCGTTCGACGCCTCGTCGGTGCCCGCCGCACTCACCAAGGTGACTGATCGGCCGCAAGGAACGCTCGGCGCGAGGATCAGTCCGGACGCCTCCGCAGTCTTCTGGCTTGACGACAGCGCCGGTGACGAGGTCGGGCGTTGGGTCCGTCACGACCTACAGACGGGCACCGAGGTCACCGTGCTTCCCGACCTCGAGCCAAGCTACAGCGCAGGGCTTCGCCCGATCGCCGGCGGTGCAGTCGTTGGCCGGTTGTTGGATCAGGGCCTAGAAGTCGCAGTGACCGACGACACCGGATCAGGCCACATCGCGTACAGCTTCGATGAGCCGGCATATCTCATCGATGCGACGTCCGACGGTTCCAAGGCCCTCATTGCCTTCGCGCCAGGGGGTGACTGGCTGCACGCCGGACTTCGGGTGGTGCAGCTGTCCGACGGCGAGGTGATCGCCGAGCTGGCCCGCGAAGGTAAGGACCTGCAGGGCGTGGGCTTCCACCCTGGTGACGACCTGCAAGTGCTCATCGGCCACGAGCCTGAGGATCGTGTTCTTCCCGCTGTCTGGAAGACCGAATCCGGAGCGCTGGAAGACGTCAAAAGCGACCTCGAGGGTGATGTCACCGCCGACTGGTTCCCTGACGGGAAGGCTCTGCTCCTCAAGGTGCTGCGGGATGCACGACATTCGCTGCATCGTCTCGACCTCGAAAGCGGAACAGTCACAAATCTTCCGATGCCTCTTGGTTCGATCGCCGCGGCTTCGGCCCGTCCAGACGGATCAGTACATGTCTTGTACTCGCGGTCTGAGCAGCCCGTGGCCTTGGTGCGAATCTCTGAGGATGGCGAGGTCACACAGCTGGTCGTGCTGCCGGGCGATGCGCCCGCACCGTCGGTGGCCGCCCGTGACGTCATGGCCGAAGGACCGGGTGGTTCGGTCCACGCCCTGCTGCAGGTGCCACCAGGGCAGGCCCCGCCCTACGCCGCGCTCTTCGTGCCTCATGGGGGACCAACCGCGCAAGACTTCGACGTGTGGAGTGACTCGTTCGCTGCATACGTTGATCAGGGTTACGCGGTCATCCGAGTGAACTACCGCGGCTCGACCGGATACGGCGCCGCGTGGCGGGACGCCCTGAACCGTCGTGTCGGCTTCATCGAGATGGAAGACATCACCGCCGTCCGGGATCACCTCGAGGCGGAAGGAGTCATCGATCCGAATCGGGTCAGCATCGCGGGCGGGTCATGGGGCGGATATTTGTCGCTCATGGCCGTCAGCCTGCAGCCGGACCGCTGGCGATCGGCCGCTGCGATGGTGCCGGTCGCCGACTGGTTCACCATGACCGAGGACTCGCCGCCGTTCATGAAGGTCTTCGACCGCTCCCTTTTCGGTGCGTCGATCGACGACGATCCTGAGCTGTATCGGGCATCGTCTCCGCTCACCTACGTGGACCAGGTGACCGCACCTGTTTTTGTGACCGCGGGAGAGAATGACCCGCGTTGCCCGGTTCGGCAGATTGACCTCTACGTGGAGGCGCTACGCGCTCGAGGGCACGAGGTTCAGTACGACCGGCTGCAGTCCGGGCACGGCCTCTACGACATCGACATACGCATTCACGAGCTGCGCCGAATCATCGACTTCATCACGTCAACCAATCCTCCTGGACGCCGCGGCTAGCGACCTTGCGCGGGCGCCACAGTGGCTTTGTTCGCTTCGTGCTCATCGAGGTCGGCAAGCCACCCACTCGCGCCGATCTCGCGATAAACATCTGCAGCGTGCGCCAGCGCCGCGATTGCCTCATCGGGACGTCCTTGTGACCACAGCCACCTGCCTAGATCCTCTTCCGCCTTGGCACTGAAACCCACTGCGCCAAAGTCGCTGAGAGCCGTGACGCCAGCGCGGAAGTCGGCCTCTACTTGAGCCGACTCATCTGCGCGTAGTGCGCCTACTAACCCCTTGAGGTTGTACAAATGGGCCGAGACAGCAGGGGTCAGGATGCCGGGGGCTGCGGCCAGCGCCGGCCTCATTAGCTCTTGGGCAAGGTCGGCCTTCTCGGCTGCGACTGCTGCGCGCACGAGCGGTGGCCAGAAGTTCATGAAGTCATCACCGAGACCAGCGGCGGCCAGGGTGTGATCCAGCGTCGGTTTGGCGAGTGCGGCGGCACCGTCGGTGTCGCCCATTGACATCAGGCGCAGCACCTCCAGGCAACCGAGCGCCGCCCGGTCCCACGACCCTCCAGAGCCCTCGTCGCCGTTCAACGGCGGGATTGGCTCTCCAGTGGCATCGGCGATGCAGGCATCAACCCAAGCCAGCAGGACGCGGATCGTGGGTATGTGGACGGTCTCCTGCGCCTCTGCAAGGAGCGACCGCGCCTCTGCCAGCCTTCCGGCGTTCCACAGCACCGACGCATAGTTTCCGTAGGCGTAGTCGACCATGCCCGACACCCCTGAGCGCCGACCAACGGTCAAAGCCTCCTTGAAGGTGTCCAGGGCGGCGGGCAGATCAAGGCTCATCTCGAGCGTTCCCACATTCACCAGCGCATTGCCGAGGACCGCCGGAAGGTCATGGGTTCGAGCAATGTCGGCTGCCATCTCGGTGACGCCACGGGCTGCAAACGGCGCACCGATTGCCTGGTAACGCGTCCCGACCCCGATCAGCGCGCGACCAAGTTGTTCAGCATCGCCCACCGACTCTGCCAGCAGAAGTTGACGTTCCAGATATTCCGAAGCGGTCTTGAGATCACCATGCGGATACTCACCATGCGGTGCGACATGCGCATTCGCCAGCGGACGAGCGAGTCTCAGCATCGCCCACTCAGCCCCTGGTACTCCATCCAGCTCTTTCCAACGCGCTTCGCCTACCTCGACGATGCGGTCGTTCTCGCCCAGCGCGCTGAGCGCTTCGCACATTCGTCCCGCCGCTATTCCGGCGTCGATGCGTTGGTCCAATGAGTCGAACAGCTCCATCGCGGTACCGGCCCGCTCAGCCGCGCTCTCGTAGTCGCCCGAATCAGACAAGGCCTCGGCTGCGGCAAGGTTGAGCCGAGCGCGCTCGCTCGACTGGTCCGTACGCTTCAAGGCTGCCAAATAGTGACGGGCTGCCTCGCCAGGTGATCCGAGGGTCCGTGACCGTTGCGCGGCGCGCACCAGAAGGGCTACAGCCCGTACGAGTAGCGCGTCGGTGTCGGTGTCGTCTTCGCGTGATTCGTCGACGGCGTCGAGGAGATGCTGTGCAATGACACCAGCGAGATCTCCACTGGGATCTGGCTGCTCGGACAAGTGGTTGGCGGCCAACAGGTGGCGTTGCCGGCGGTCGCGACGCGACAGAGTCGCATACGCAATTTGTCTAACCACGGACTGAACGAACCTGAACTGTCCTCGTTCAGCCGAGAATCGGTCTAGCTGAAGGGCGAATATCTCTTTGCGTTGCAAGTTCGCCAGCGCGGCGTCGACCTCTGCGCTTACAGGGCTGAGTGCGGCGAGGCCCTCACGGGTAAATGACAGACCAAGGACGCTGGCGTCAGAAACTATCCTGCGTTCTTCTGGAGTAAGTGCGTCGAGCCGAGCCGCGACCAGGGCCTGTAGCGACGCGGGAGCCCCGACCTCATCGAGATCGAGCGCCACACCTTCAGCCAAGGTGTATTCGCCACCAAGTGGCACAACTTCGTCGCGGTCGATGAGCGCGCGCACGGTTTCCACCGCGAACAGAGGAACTCCCTCAGCGCGAGCGACGAGGGCTGCGCAGGCATCGTCGGGGAGGCCAACTACCAGGGCCTTGACGAGGTTTGTCATGGCGGCGTCGTCCAATGGGTCTAGGCGGACGACGGTGGTACGACGCCCTCCCAACTGCGGTCGACGCTCAAGAAGGTCAGGCCGGGCGAGCGCGATGACGAAGATGGGGGCTCGCGCGGTGGTCAGCATGTGGTCGAGGAAGTCCAAGAGCCCGTCGTCTGCGTATTGGGCGTCGTCAATCACCAGAACGACGGCGTTGCCACCCTGGCTCAGCCGCTCGAGGAATGACGTCCATGCTGCGAAAAGGTCTGGCTTGGCGAAAGCGCCAGCGGTATCAGCGCCCACCAGCGCCGCCATGCGGGGGCGGAGCCAGTCGCGCTCCTCAGGATCTGGCACGAACTCGGCGAGAGCCTCTTCGAGCGAGTCAGCGCCGTCGTCGGACGCATTGAGGTCAGTGAGCCCCAGTCGCGTCCTTAGCGCTTCCGCGAGAGCCCAGAACGCGACTCCATCTCCGTAAGAGAGGCAGCGTCCTCGGTGCCAGCGAACGGTGGCGGTGAGGCCGTCGGCATATTTCTCGAACTCCCACGCCAGTCGTGATTTACCGACGCCCGGCGCGCCGTCGACGACGACGAGCCGTGGCCGCAACGACTCTTGGGTGGAGTGAAAGAGCTCCTTGACCAGCCGCAGCTCGCGGTCGCGACCGGTCAGCGGCGCCTCCAGCCCATCAACACGCTGACCACCGCCCAGCTCTCCTACGACCGTTCTCGCATGCCACAAGCGAACCGGCTCGCTCTTGCCCTTGAGTGAGTGTTCGCCGACATCCTGGTAGGCGATTGCCGCCGCCGTGAGCGACCGGGTGGCCTCGTCCACCCACACCTGTCCAGGTGTCGCGGCGGACTGAACGCGTGCGGCGGTGTTGACCGCATCTCCAGCCACCATCCCCTCGGCGGTGGCGCCGAGCGTGACCGCCACCTCACCAGTCACGACACCTACTCGGATCGCAAGACCGGGCGTGGTGAGCTCTTGCCCCATGGCGACGGTCGCCTGAACCAGCTCGAGCGCGGCTCGAACGGCACGTTCTGCGTCATCCTCGCGAGAGACCGGAACTCCCCACACGGCCATCACGGCGTCCCCGATGAACTTTTCCACCTCACCGCCGTATCGGCCGATCACTGTCCGGCACTCGCGGAAGTAGCGTGAGAGCAGTTCGCGGACGTCTTCGGCGTCGCGAGACTCCGACAAGGGTGTGAAGCCCACGAGGTCGGCGAAGAGCACGGAAGTCACCCTGCGCTCCGCAACTGGAGCGGACCCTTGCGCCGGCTCAGGAATCAGGGCATGGCCGCACTCAACACAGAACCGGCCGCCTGGAACGATCCCGGCTCCGCAGGCTGGACACACGTTGGCGCCGACGGGTGTCCCGCACTGCTGGCAGAACTTTGCGCCATCGGGCAAGTCAGCTGAGCACTTCGCACAACTGATCACGCGGCCACCACCTCCTAGAAGCATGCGCTTCACTGGCCCCACCTCGAGACCACTCGAGATACCTGCAAGATAGTCGTTCCCCGTGGCGACCAGTCCCCATCTGCGGGACTTCCGCCGCGCAGCCCGTCGGCTCGGCACCGGACGTTCCTTCGATCGAGGGTGCTGAGCCAGGATCACAGGAGTCGCCCACACTTTGAGTGCTAGGTTGAGCCGTCCATCGCAGCCCTTCGGAGGTGAGTCGCGTGCGTCCCAAAGAGGCCCTCACACGCGTGAAGCTCTTGCAGAACATTCCCGAAGATGCCTTGGACGAGCTGGTCCAACGGGCCAGCACGATGCGGCATCAGCCAGGGCGAGTCATGGTCAAGCAGGGCGACCGAGACTCCGGTCTCCAGGTAGTGCTGGAGGGTGGGGCCGAGGTTTTCGTCAACGAGGTGGCCCGAGCGTCGCTCGGCGAGGGCGACTACTTCGGCGAGATGTCTCTCATCGACGGAGCCCCACGGTCAGCGACCGTCACGGCGGGCGCCGACGGAGCTAAGACCCTCACGATCTCACCGCTCACGTTCAACGAAATCCTCGACGCGTATCCCGAGGTGTCTCGCGGTCTGCTCACCCACCTGGTGAAGCGCATCAGGACTCTCGAAGAGACGTTGAGCTGACCGATCCGCGTCCGCGCTCGGTTGCGGCTGGAGGACAACGATGACTTCCCCGACCGTGGCCGAGCTGCGTGAAGTTCCGCTCTTCTCCACCCTGAATGACGTCCAACTGCAGGTGGTGGCGTCCTTCTTGACGACGGAGTCGTACCGATCGGGTCGCAGCATCGTGCGCGAAGGTGAGGTCGGCTACGTGTTCTTCGTCATCAAGTCGGGTCAGGCAGATGTCACACAGGGTGCGCGAGTCTTGCGCCTGCTGGGACCGGGCGACTTCTTCGGTGAAATTGCGATCGTGAGTGAGGACGGTAAGCGCACAGCGACCGTTAGCGCGCGGACTTCTGTTGAGGTGTGGGCGATGGTGGGTACCAGCTTTCGTCAGCTGCAAGTGAAAGATCCCGACGTGGCACAGACTCTGAGCGTCGCCATCGACAATCGATTGTCGAACGGATGAACGAAGGGCCTTCGATCTAGTCATGCTGGTCACCTTCCTGGGAGTGCGTGGATCGACTCCCGCGCCTGGCGCTGAGTTCGTTCAGTTCGGGGGGCACACGTCCTGCGTGACGGTTTCGACTGGGATCGGTCGAGCACCGAGTCTCGTGCTCGATGCCGGAACCGGGCTGCGGACGCTGTCCGCCAAGCTCGATGGCCAGCCTTTTCAAGGTTCCATCTTGTTGAGCCACTTGCACTGGGATCACATGCAGGGCATTCCCTTCTTCACCGCCGGCGATCGCGATGACGCCGTGGTCGAAGTGTTGATACCGGCGCAGAACGGTCGCACGGGCGAAGAACTCCTCGGGCAGGCAATGGGACCGCCAGCCTTCCCGATCTCACCGAGCGGGCTGAAAGGAAGCTGGCAGTTCACAGCGGTCGAACCGGGGGTGCGGTCGGTTGAAGGTCTTCAGGTCAGCATCGAAGAGGTGAATCACAAGGGCGGACGGACGTTCGGCTTTCGCGTGTCAGACGGCACCGTGGATATCGCCTACATCCCGGACCATGTCGCTCGAGCCGCCCAAGGTCCCGAGCTCGACAAGCTGGTCTCCGGTGTCGACCTGCTCATTCACGACGCGCAGTTCGTCGACGATGAGCGAGCGCTGGCGGACGCGTATGGTCACTCGACGGTGAACGACTGTGTCGACATCGCAACCAGATACTCCGCCAGATCATTGGTTTGGTTTCACCACGGGCCACAGCGCACTGATACCCAGCTTCTTGAAATGGAGCGCGGTTGGCGCGTCGAGTGGCCGGTTCGGATGGCGCGTGAGGGGGAGTCACTCGACGTCGCGGCATTCGCAGCAGGAGAAGTTCCTGTTTGAATCACCACAAATCATCTATCTGATTGACGGCCCGATGGACACCCGCAATGCTGAGACCACATCTGGCGCATCAAGGGAGAGCGATGCCCACGCTTGAAGTTCGACGTACCTCTGGAATCGCGGCCCTCATCGTCTTACTGGTGACGGCAGTACTTGTCGCACCCGGGACCGGCGGCGGCGCACTTGCCGCCGCGAAGAAGGGCGACTTTTCACCCGCCGTGAGTCCCGGCAAGACTCAAGTGGGCGACCGGACCTCCTTCACGGTCGACATCGCCAACCTCGCGTCGAGCAGCAACTCGATCGGCAGTGTGCAAGTGGTGGTTCCCGCAGCCTTCGGCGATGTGACCCTCGGATCAGTCACGCCGTCGCGCTTCACGGCCAGCACTGTTCCATGCGCCTCCGACTCTCCTGCAGGTTGTGGTGCGAGCGGGTCCACGCTGATTGAGGTGGCAACCCCGGCTAATGGCGGCGCCCAAAAGATTCTGCCTGGGCAATCGTTGTCATTCTCGCTGACGGCAACCGCCCGCTCGAAGGGAACGTTCACTTGGGCCACGGCGGCCAAGAACTCCGCGTCCTGGAGCACTGGGCAAACACTGTCGCCACCTAGTTCTGACCCAACCGTTCAGGTGTTGGGTGCTCCAGCACAGTTGGCCTTCACGGTGCCACCGCCGAGCGAGGTGACAGCCGGACAGAAGTTCCCCACCTCCGTAGCGATCCTGGACGCCGACGGTGGACCGACCCTCAGTGAGGCGACGGTCTCGCTGCATGCGCTGGGACTGAGGGGAACCAGAACCGCGGCAGCAGCAGATGGAATCGCGAGACTGACCGGCTTGTCGCTTACTCGAGCGGGCTCAGTCACCGTGACCGCCTCCAGTCCTGGCTTGACGTCCGCAATCGCCACTGTGGTGGTGCGACCGGGATTGCCATCAGCGATTCAGGTGGTGGCACCGTCGTGTTCGTCGTCGACTCCCGATTGCACGCTTGAGCCGAGTGATCCCGTGCCGGCCGGAGGCAGCTTTGCCGCCGCCGTTTCCATCGTCGATCAGTTCGGCAATGTGGTGGACACCCCGCAGACCGTGACCGTTGTGCGCGCTGCGTCGGGGTCCGTGCCTTCTTCATCGGTCACGCAATCTGCAAGCACTGGATCGCTGCTGGTTGACCTAGTGGCGCCGGTATCTGTCGGCTCGTATCACTACACGGTCAGCAGCGGCTCCCTGCCGCCAGCCTCCTTCGACGTGACGGTCGAGGCCGGCCCAGCGGTAGCCGTGACGATCGATGCTTTGATCCCTGAAGGAAATCAGACACTTCTGGCGAAGGACCAGCCCTTTGATGTCGCTTTGACTACTCGCGACTCGTTCGGAAATCCGGCGCGGTACTCCGGAACCGTCACTCTCACGACCACCGGAGGTACGGGATCTTCACTCGGAACGCTGAATGCGCCTGTTGTCACCTTGGACTCCGCTTCCTCGGCAACCGCTGAAGGGGTCACCTACGACGGCTACGGAAACGGCATCACGTTGGTCGCCTCCGCTCCCGGGTTGCTCGATGGACACCGCTCCCTGGACGTCAATCTCTTCGCGACCACCAAAGAAGGCAGCCCGGGCCAAAGCCTCACGGTCGGGCTCGGCGCCTGTCAGGACGCGACTCCTCAAGTTCCGGTGTGTACCAGCATGATCCTCAAGAACGGAGCCATCGGCCCTGTGACGGTCGCCCAGGGTGAATGCGATCCCTTCACTCCGTGTCGTACTGGCTCGCAGAATGAGGCACTTTTGTTCAACGGGCTTGCCGACCTCACTGACGGTGCCACGCCGCTGTACTCGCGCCAAGACCCAGCGGTGATTGTGCTTCGTTGTGACAAGACACTCTGCGGCGGCGCAGGGGTAGGAAGTTTCCCGCTGCTCTTCCAGCAGACCGGATGGGCGGCCGATCAGTTTGCCGAGGCGCCACCGTGCCCGGCCAAGGGACGCATCGGCGCTGGGCAGACCTT
This sequence comes from Actinomycetes bacterium, assembly GCA_045807485.1. GTDB lineage: Bacteria > Actinomycetota > Actinomycetes > JAHEKZ01 > JAHEKZ01 > JAHEKZ01. The sequence continues at coordinate 1,294 of JBJMHG010000331.1, read as the reverse complement.
TTGCCAGGACTACCGCCAGAACAACAGAGACAACGCCGGCGATCTGATCGCTTTTCTGCTGTTTCTGGACGACGCCAAGGCGACCTTTAAGTAGCGGTCAGAGCTGTATGGCCCCGGCCGGAAAAGGTGGCGCTTCGACGCCGAGGGCTCGAATGGTGGCTGCGCCTTGGTCGCGGAGTGCGCCGGCGTCCGGCCGTCCTTGCCGATGCGCCACCTCGGCGCGACCTACGGTAAGAAAAGCCACCTCGTGGCGCGCTGCGGGTTCTTGCAGCTCGAGACCGGCGTCGAAGGCTGCTCCGGCAGCCTCGACGTCGCCGAGCACCAGAAACGAGAAGCCGCGAACTCGATGCAGGGTAGGGAGCACTGAGGCGTTGTCGGCATGTCCACCCTTGAGGGCGCCGTCGACCAGGTGCAACGCTTCCACCGGATCGCCACGTAACAGTGCGCACTCAGCAAGCCCGGCTTCCGCGTCGAGCAGCTCCTGGGGCTCCCCAAGTGCTTCAAGCATCGCGATCGCTTCGTTCAATAGCGCCTGGGCGCGCTCGAAGTCTCCCGCGCGAGCGGCAGCCTTGCCCCAGTCCCGGAGCACCAGCGCCGTTGTCTCATCGTCGTCGACACTGCGTGCAATGCGAAGAGCCCTCTGAAGCAGCGGTTCCGCTGCGGCGCTGCGTCCTTGGCGTACGAGAACATCAGCCTGGTTGTAGAGCGCCGCTGCCAAACTCGAAACGTCTCCAATTTGCTCGAAGAGAGTTGCAGCTCGGGTGAGCAGCGGCTGCGTATCGTCCCACCGTCCCTCGAAGATCGCGCGTATGGCCAGGTTGTTGAGGCTGTGGCCTTGTCCGGCAAGGTCATCGATGTCTTCGTACAACGAGAGCGCTACTTCACCATGCGCAATGACACTGGTGAGACCAGCCCACAGTGTGATCGCCTCGAGGGCGTTGTGTGCATTGGCCATCACCTCGCGATCACCCGATCGTTCGGCGATAGCGACCGCGCGATCTCCCCATTGTTTGGCATCGCGGTACCGGCCCTGTTGGAACCGACCGATTGCGTACCGCGTCGCTAGCTCAGCCTCGATGGCTTGCGCCCGTGGCTCGTCCATATTTCTGAGCAACCGCATGCCCCGCGTCAGTCGTCGCAGGGACTGCGACAAGTGACCGACCCGTTGGTCGAGTCGTGCCAGCTTCAGCTGCAGCTTGGCGCCACGTACGGCGTCATCTGACGCTACGCGAAAAGCGTCTTGATATGACCGGCGAGCATCTGAGCTGAGGCCAAGCAAGAAATGCGTGTCACC
>JBJMHG010000330.1:0-3299 GCA_045807485.1 Actinomycetes bacterium | reverse complement strand
ACGCACCGGCGAACTACTTGCCAACGCAACTATGGGAACACGGCGGCTCGGGCCGTTCCAAATCGTGCACCGTTGATTCCACGACATGGAACAGGTTCAGGCGTTCGGGCTAGCCCCCCCACATTCCCCCGCCCGGGGTGCGTGGTCCGTATGGATCGCCGCCGTTCTTGAGCTGCTCGAGGCGTTCGGCTGCCTCGTGTTGCGACTCGGCTAGTTCTTCTTGCTGCCTTCGGTAGTGGGCAATCCGTACTCGCGTCCAGGCCTTCGCGACCCAGGCGGTGAACCTGCTCATCGCGCCACCCCCTACCGGGTTTGGGTAGTACGTCTTCATCAGTGTCGCATCGCCAGGGCGTGGCGCGGCCGGGAAACCGGTAGTTCACCCGCAGGTAGCAAGAACCTACGACGACTGAGTGGCCCCGTTCTTTGCCGCCTTGAGCAGCAGCTGTGCCACGTCCACCACCTGGACCTGCTCTTCGCGCTCCATGTCGGCCTGGACCGTCTGCACACCGTCGCTGAGCATGACTCGGCAGAACGGACAGCCGATGGCGATCGTTTCAGCACCGGTGGCGATCGCTTCTTCGGTGCGTTCGGTGTTGACCCGCTTGCCGATCTTCTCTTCCATCCACATGCGCGCACCTCCGGCGCCGCAGCAGAAACTGCGCTCAGAGTTACGAGGCATTTCGGTGAGGTGAGCGCCCGAAGCGTCGATGAGGTCGCGCGGTGGGCTGTAGACCTTGTTGTGGCGTCCGAGGTAACACGGGTCGTGGTACGTGACGCGCTCACTTACAGATGAGACTGGCGTGAGCTTGCCGTCCTTCACCAAGGTATTGAGCAGCTGGGTGTGGTGAACGACCTCGTAGTGGCCGCCCACTTGCGGGTACTCGTTGCGCAGTGTGTTGAAGCAGTGAGCGCAGGTGACGACGACCTTTTTTGCGCCGATCTCGTTGAGCGTCTCGACGTTTTGTTGCGCCAACATCTGGAACAAGAACTCGTTCCCGGATCGACGAGCAGAATCCCCACTGCACGTCTCACCCTCACCGAGCACGGCAAAGGACACGCCTGCCATGTGCAGCAGCTCGGCGACAGCTTGCGTGGTCTTCTTCGCTCGATCTTCGAACGCACCAGCGCATCCCACCCAGAACAAGTACTCGGTGTCGTCCTCGAGCGGACCCTCGACCACCTTGACCTCGAACGGCAGGTCGGCCGCCCAGTCGAGACGCGACGACGCGTTCATGCCCCACGGGTTGCCCTTGGTCTCCATGTTCTTGAAGAGTCCACCGAGCTCGGAAGGGAACTCGGACTCGATCAGTACCTGGAACCGACGCATGTCGGTGATGTGGTCGATGTGCTCGATGTCGACGGGGCACTGCTCGACGCACGCGCCGCACGTAGTACACGACCACAAGACATCGGGGTCGATGACTCCCCCGCCGATGCCGTGACCGTCTTCGTCGTATTCGGTGACGCCAACCAGCGGTCGCTCGGCGGCGTCCTGAACCGACTGCGGGAAGTCGGTGAGCTCAACGGGAACCGCAGGTGGTGGCGCCCCGCCAGGAGACGCTAAATGATCGGGGTGCTTCTGCTTGATCAGGTAAGGAGCCTGGGCAAAAGCGTTGTCGCGCAAGGCCATGATGAGCAGCTTCGGCGATAACGGCTTGCCGGTGTTCCACGCCGGACACTGCGACTGACAACGACCACACTCGGTGCACGTGGCGAAGTCGAGCAGACCCTTCCACGTGAAGTCTTCGACCTTTCCCCGTCCGAAGACGTCGTCTTCGCCAGGGTCTTCGAAGTCGATCGGCTGACCACCGGAGTACATCGGAAGCATCGGACCGAGTGCATTCGGACGCCGCGAGAACGCAACGTTGAGCGGGGCAGCACCGATGTGCAGATGCTTGCTGTAGACGACGATGACAAGGAACCCCAGCACGACGACGATCTGCAACAGGATGCCGATCGTCTCGATGCGCTCGTTCGCGACGTTGCCGAGCGGCTCCAGCCAGCCGGCCACGGCGTCCGAAGCGAAGGCGAGGTTGTCGGGGTACGGGAAGTTGTCGGTGTTGATCTGCGCTCCGCGGTAGAGCAACAGCGTCCAGATGACGTTGAAAATCATGAAGAGCACGAGCCACGCGGCGCCGGTGTGCGACCCGTAGAACCGCGAGATGCGTCCCCGACGATTCGGATTCGATTTGATCCGAATAACGGTGAAGGTGGCGAGGGCTGCTAGTACTGCAACCGCGAATAGGTCTTCGACGCCAGCAACCCACGCCCACTGGTCGATGATCGGGATCGAAAACTCAGGATTGAACAACGCGCCGTAGGCCTCGAGGATCGTCAGGCCCAAGATGATGAATCCCCAGAAGGTGAACGCGTGCGCAATCCCCGGCACGGTCCAGTTCAACAGCTTGCGCTGGCCCAGCACCTCTTTGGTTTCGGCCTCAACCAAGTTGCGCGGGTCAGGGAAGCTTCCGGACGGACGCGGTTGGCCCACCCGCATCAGGCGGAAGAGCATGAAGACGCGACGACCTGCGACTGCGAGCGCAGCGAGGGTGATGAGCAGGCCAACGGCCAGGGCGGGGCGCACCGCACCTCCAGGTACCAGCTGCACTCGTGCAGCTCGGGTGGTCACGACACCGGCAAGGGCCGCTTCGTGGGTTTTCGGGAGCCTAGCGACCCGCGGCGAGATTCGAACTGCTCGTGCCGGACATCGGAACAGATCGTGCCAGGACTGTGATCTCGCTGACTCACTAGTCAGTTGGATACAATATGCAAGCCTAAGCCACGCGCCTGGGCGCTGGCCGTAGGGCCTTATGCCCAATACGGTGGCAGCTGCGCGACAGGCGGGGGCACTGTTGCGTGTTCGAGCAGACCCCCTGGAGGAATTCGTGACAGTTCGTCCTGTGCGTGGCGCGTCCTTGGGGGTTGCTGGTGCCCTCGTCGCAGGCCTGGTGATCGCCCCGATGGGGGTTTCCAGTGCTGGTGGCTCAGACGGCCCGACCTTCCACCGGGTTTCGGCCGATGCGGTCAGCTCCGCGGCCCGCGTGGGCACGGCCAGAAAGGCTCAGGCGGAGCGCACGGCGTCCAGCCGAGCCGTCGCCAAGACAGCCGTTGCGAAGAAGACGCAGATCCTTCAGGTCATCAATGGAATTGCGGACTCAGGAAGCACGGGAGTATCCGTCGCTACCGGTCCGAAGCAGACCGTCGAGGCTGCCGGCGGAACCATTCGCGCTTTCACCAAGAACACTGGCGCGAAAGCCAACAAGGGCAGCAAGTCTGCCAGCGCGTTCTTCAAGCTCGGC
>JBJMHG010000329.1:0-4039 GCA_045807485.1 Actinomycetes bacterium | reverse complement strand
TCAGCCTGCGGCACGATTCCCCGGACGCCGCCGACTTGGCCGTCTCATTGGCCGCGTTGAAAGATTGGACGTTCCTGCTTGGCCCCGGAATGGTCGTCCCCTTCGGCAACGGGCTGATCCTCGGCTACTTGATGTACCGCTCGCGCCTTGTCCAGCCACGGATGGCCTGGCTGGGGATGATCGGAGGACCGCTCCTCCTGCTGGGAAGCCTCGGCGTGCTTTTCGACTTGTGGGACCAAGGCGGTGCGGTGACAAGCATCGTGGTCATCCCGGAGTTCATCTGGGAGGCATTCCTAGGGATCTACTGCGCCATCTGGGGCTTCCGGCGAGACAGTCCGATCCTTGGCCCGCAGCGGGCTTGATGCGAGCGAGTTGACCTGTAAGCCGGGTTCTGTACGCGCAAAGCGCGCGGCGACCATCCATCTGCGATCGACGTTGCCGTCGACCTCTTGCGGTCTAACCGCAGGCTCGGGCGGGCCGCCCTCGAACGCCTGCGCAGCGCCGGCGAACCGACGCCTCTTGACCTTGCTCCTGGTGGGGTTTACCAAGCCGCTGCAGTCACCTGCAGCGCTGGTGGTCTCTTACACCACCGTTTCACCCTTACCGCCTGGCGAACCAGACGGCGGTTTGCTTTCTGTGGCACTGTCCCGCGGGTCACCCCGGGTGGGTGTTACCCACCACCTTGCCCTGTGGAGCCCGGACTTTCCTCGATCTCAGGTTTCCCCTCGACCGCGGCCGCCCGGTCAACTCGCTCGCGTTACCAGGGTAGCGAGCCCGGCGCAGGCACCGCTCCCTAGAGTGACGCCTCGTGCTCATCCTGCTGCCACCGTCGGAGGGCAAGGCGCCTACGCACGAAGGAAAGACATTCGCATTGCGCGACTTGTCGATGCCGTCGCTCAACCCAACTCGGCTCAAGGTTCGGAGCGCCCTGGTCAAACTCTGCTCAGGTCGCGAGTCACGCGCCCGCACCGTGCTCGGCTTGTCCAAGCTGCAGCCGACGGCCTCGACCTCAACCGCGAGCTCGAAGATGCCCGCGCAATGCCCGCGTCGCGGGTGTACACCGGCGTGCTCTACGAGGCGCTCGATTACGCCTCACTCAGCGCCGCCGCACGGCGCCGGGCTGACGAGTGGATCCTGGTGGCCTCGGCCCTGTGGGGAGCGGGTCCGCCTCGACGACCGGATCCCCGCGTACCGGCTCTCCGGGAATGTCGCGCTTCCCCGCCTGGGCTCGGTCACGACGGTCTGGCGTAAGCCGCTGCAGGCTGCATTGCCCGTGGCAGCCGGCGACGGCGTCATCTTCGACTTGCGCTCAGGCACGTACGCAAAGATGTGGACACCCGATCCAGACCTGGCGCACCAAACCGTCGTGGGCCGCGTGTTGCACGAGCAGCCCGACGGGTCTCGCGTCGTGGTCAGCCATCACAACAAAGCGACAAAGGGACGCCTCGTGCGCGCCTTGGCGACCGACCGAGCGACCCCGCAGAGCACCGATGACTTGGCGACAGCCATCGAACGAGTCGGCTACGTCGTCTAGCTGCACAAGGGGCGTCCCGGTAGCCCCTGCTCACTCGACATAGTGGTGGACGATGTCTGACCTCATCCCAGGTGCGGGATCTCGTTGACGCTCCGCACCGACACGGCCCCGTCTCCGAACCACGAGATGGTCGACAGCGACGCCGGTTTGATCTCGATCCGAAAGTAGGCGTGCGTTGGTGCGTCCAGGGCGAGCCGCAGCATCGTCTTCAGCGGCGTCACGTGCGTGACGACGATCAGGTTCGAACCGGCGAACTGCTCCAGCATCCGGTCTCGAGCTGCTCGCACCCGCAGCTCAACCTGGTCGAAGGACTCCCCGCCTGGCGGTGCTACCGCCGTCGATCCCAACCACGTGTCGAGTGCCTCCTTATCGTCGCGCTGGACGTCAGCGAAGGTCTTTCCGTCCCACTCGCCAAAGTTGCACTCACGAAGATCGTCGTCGACCACGACGTCCAAGCCCAAGTGATCGGCGACAACCGCGGCGGTCTCGCGAGTGCGTGCCATCGGCGAGGTGACGATCACGTCCGCACCGCCGGACGCCGCCAGGTGACGAGCGGCGCGGTGTGCCTGTTCGACTCCCACTTCGTTGAGCGAAGGGTCGTCCCCTCCGAAGCCGCTGAACCGCTTCTCTGCGGTGTGCGGAGTCTCCCCGTGTCGCAGCAGATGAGTGGTAGTGACCACCGGATGTGCGGCCGACCAACCCACCAAGATGTTCTGCCGCTTCTCTTCCGGCTCATCCATAAGTTCAGGGGCGACTGAAGATTCCCGCCCGTCGAGCGCCTCGTTCACCAGTCGGTCTGCGCGCTTGTTCTTCTCTCGGGGTACCCAGACGTAGCTCACAGAGTCAGCTGGAAACGCATCTCGTGCCAAGAGCGCGCGTTCCCGCATATCGCTGTGCTTGATCTTCCAACGACCACTCATCTGCTCAACGACCAACTTGGAGTCCAAGCGCGCCTCAACCGACGCCGACGCGTCGATCTCTGCGGCCGCCTGCAGCGCCGCGATCAGTCCGTCGTACTCGGCAACGTTGTTCGTCGCAACACCGATCGTGCGCCCCTCGGCGAACAGCACTTCGCCGGTTTCAGCATCTCGCACGACGGCGCCATACGCGGCAGGGCCAGGATTGCCTCGCGAGCCACCGTCCGCCTCGACGATGAGTCGTCGACTCATCGTCTATAAGCCTGACTCTTCGGTGCGCACCTGGATGCGACGGCACTCCTCACAGCGCAGGACGTCGTCCTCAGCAGCAGCACGCACGCGTCCGACGTCGGTGGCGGTCAGCTCCAGCTGACATCCATCGCATCGGCGTCGCTTGATCGCAACCGCTGAGAGTCCGTCCAGCTGCGCGAGCAACTTGTCGTAGAGAGCCCTCAGTTCAGCCGAGATGTCGGGCTCGACGGTGGCCCGCTGCATGCGGGCGTACTCGGCGTCCTTGTCGATCGCAGCGAGAGCCTCGATGCGACGGCGTTCAGCGTCATTAGTGGAATCGACAAGCTGTTCTTGCTCGGACGCCAGCTGTGCGGCCTTGTTCTCGGCTTCCTCAAGGCGTTCCATGACCGCGAGTTCGGCGTCCTCGAGGTCACGCTGTCGCTTGGCCAGCGAGTCGATCTCGTGTTGCAGGCTTTCCAGCTCTTTCGCCGAGCTCACCGCTCCGGTGTCCAGGCGCTGCTGGTCGCGAGTCATGCGTTGACGAACCTGGTCGATGTCAGCTTCGAGCTTGTCTTGCTCGCGGGCGATGTCACTCACCTCGGTCTGCGCCGCGATGAGTTCGTTGCGGATGCCCTGTTGGCGCTTCGCGAGTTCAGTCAGCTCGAGGATTTCCGGGAGCGTACGGCGACGGTGCTCGAGCTGAGCCAAGGTCACATCGATGGCCTGCAGATCCAGCAGCCTCGCCTGCTCCGTCGGTGACGCCTTCAGAGCTCCTCCTCCAGTTGTGCCATCACTCAGCTTTTCGGCGAGCCGCCGCCGGCAAACCAGCCGGTCACAGGATCTGTTACCAGTGTCGACACGCGGGTCTCCACCGTAGTCGCGACGTGGTCGGCGGCTTCGAGTGCCTCAACCAACTGCGTAGCCGCCTTCGGCAGCCACGGCCACTCGCTCGCCCAATGTCCCGGGTCGATCAGCGCCGGGCCGCCCTCGGCCAGGTGCTCGGACGCCGCATGGTGTCGAAGGTCTGCGGTTACGAACACATCGACCCCGGCGCGTGCGGCGTCCGGGAGGAGGCTGTCGCCAGACCCACCGCAGACCGCCACGCGGCGCACTGGCCGATCGGGTGCTCCCAAGCATCGGACTCCGCCCGGGGTGCTGGGCAGCTGTACGGAGACTCGGCTGGCGAACTCCTGCAGAGTGGACTCCTCGTCGAGCGTCCCCACGCGGCCGAGACCCGTGCCAGCTGGCGCCGGTGCGAGCTCGTACACATCGACGGCGACTTCCTCGTAGGGGTGCGCGGTGCGGAGCGCGGTGACTACCGCTGTTCGAAGCTGCCGTGGAGCAAGCATCTCGACGC
>JBJMHG010000328.1:0-12957 GCA_045807485.1 Actinomycetes bacterium | reverse complement strand
GATGGCTTCACTTTCATCCATAACTCTTCCGACTCAAGACATCACTCGCCTTTGCCGCGAGCAAACCAGTCGCTTTAGAAGATGGCCAAGTGATGAGCGTCCACCCACCCATCGTTGTAGCGCAGTGCCTCTCGCCGCGTTCCCTCGTGCACAAACCCGACCTTGACGTACACGTGTAGCGCGCGTGGATTGAAGTCGAAGACTTCGAGTTCCACGCGATGCAATCCTTGTCCCTCAAAGGCGTGACCCATCGTCAGTCTCGTCGCCTCTGTCCCCAGCCCTCGATCGCGTGCCCCCGAAATCCAGATGCGGAAGCCGCATGAGCGGTTCGCGAAGTCCAGGTCATGCAGTATTGACTCGCCCACGGTATTTCCGGTTTTCCGTTCGATAACCACCCACACGATCCGGTCTTCGGCCACCGACCAGCGTGCGTACACCTCCTCCAGCTGCTCCAGTGACCAAAGTTCGGCAGCCACTTGTCCATCGGCGTGGACGGATCCGGTCAGCACGGACACCTCTTCATCAGCCATCAGCTGGTGAAGTGTCCGAGCGTCCGTCGAGGCGACTGGCCGGAGCACTACAAGGTCTCCGGTAAGAGTGGGCTTCACAGAAAAGTCGATTGTCACCGTTCGACCCTATTCGGACGAAACTGCGCGGTTCCCGGTGCCACACTTCGGTTGTGATCTCGCGAACTACAGAGCAATCACTCCCATGGTCACCAACGCGGTGGCGCCTTGTCAGCAGGTCGTGGCGTTGGGTGCTCGCAACGTGGGCGGCGATTTTGCTCGCCGGGTACATCGCAGCATCGGTCCTTCTCCTCACGTACTTGGGGTATGACCGGGTCAGGTTCCCGCTGGGCACGATCGTGTCGGGCTATCTCCTGGTCGGCGGAACGCTGCTGCTCGTAGCGATGACCCCCGCCTTCGCGACAAGCGGGCGCAGCGTCCTGGCTGATTCAGCACTGCCACCGGCCAAGCGCGTGCTTTGTGCGTGGGGCCGTGCATGTCATCTGGCGGCTGCGTTCGTGATCGTGCTGGCGGTTTTCGTTATTGCTTGCCTGCCGCTTGGCGGAACCGGCGTCGTGCGTCTTCTCGTCGGCGTTTTGGCCGTGGCAGTCGTGCTAGGTGGGGTGCTGGCGATCCAGATGGGCATCGTCGCGTCCGTCAGGCGGCGATGGCTGGGCACAGCCCTCGGGTGCGCGGCATCCCTCGTGCTGCTGCTTGGGCCAGTTACAGCGGCTCCAGCCATTAAGGCGTGGACTGCAGACGAAACGAGGGGATGCACGGACCAGCTCGCACCTGGAGGTCTCGCCGAGGTCACCGGCTGCACTGGGATGGAACCATTCAAAGACGCGCAGCAGAACCCGATCCCGACCTGGTGGATCGTGGCGACACAACCAGCACTGATAGTGGCTGACGCCACCCCATGGGCTCTCGTTTCCGAACACCCGAGCTCTGCCTACCCACTTGCTAATGGTTTGGATCCCCAAACAGTGTTAAGCAGCAACGTCCGAGCGTGGCGCCACGAGGATGCCGAACCGGGCTCGGAAGGGTGGTCGCTAGAGGAGACACAGACATGGCCGGCAACCTGGTCCATTGGGTTGGCGTTGCTCTACGGCACTGGCGCCTTGCTGCTCTTGCTGGGCGCGGTACGTGTTCGTCGGAACGGTGTCGGTGCCGGTCCGTCGTTGTGGAAGCCTGGATTCTGACGCGGAACAGATCGTGGAGCGCCCTGGGACTCGTTGTTGGCGTCACGCTCCAAGGATGCTGAGGTCATGGGTACGGAGTTCGTGAGCGATGACAATGAACAGCTGCGCGGTGAACTTGAGCGTCTGATTTACAGGTTCAATGTCCAAGCAACAGGTATCGACGACGGGCGACCCTTACGCCTCGCTTACCGCGCGGGGACTGATCTGCTTGCTGGTTTGGTTGGCTGGACGTGGGGAGGCTCGGGTTACATGGAATTTCTTTGGGTTCGAGAAGACCAACGCGGGCAAGGATTAGGGAGCACCCTCCTGGCCGACGCCGAGGCCGAAGCGGTCTCGCGAGGCTGTCACCAGATGCTTCTGTCGACCCACACGTTCCAAGCGCCGCGTATGTATACGCATCGCGGATACCGCGAATACGGAATGATCAGTAACTATCCGGACGGGCATGGACAGCTTCATCTCGTGAAGCGGCTCATTCAACAGGTGGACGCGCGAACGAGTCCAAAAGACGACGCGTGAAGCCGGCTGACCTCTAGTGCTTGATGAAGGCCAACCCGTTCGTCATGGGTCGCTCGCAGGCACAGACGCTGGTGTTCACTCCGTAGAGGTCTCGCCGGTTCCATGAGCCGGACTTGCTCCGCGTGTACAGGGTGGTCGAGCCGCCACCATCCAGCTCGTACGCCCGCACCATGCCAAGCGACCTCGCGATGTTCGCAGCGTTGGCCAGACCGAAGCCACCGATGCGGAGTCCGATGCCGTCGAATGTCGACCCTGGAACGGTCAGGCTGAGCCAACGGCCCCTGGAGTTCCACCCGACGAATGTTCTCGGACGCGCCGCTTTTGAGTGGTCGTAGGCGTTGCATCCCAGTGGAGCGGCGACACCGCCCTGCACCATGGGCAGTCCTCGACCAACCGCCGTGAGCAACTTGGCCTTTGAGCCCGTGGCCTGGTGGGTGTGGACCTCTACCGTGGTGCCGGCGGACATTCCTCGTACCGCCTTGGCTGTGTCTCGTGAGAACGCGATGACTCTAGTTCCGTCCCGCACTGGATCGCCGAGCTCACCGGAGTTTCTGGCCGGGCTTCTTACTTTGCGGATCGTGTTATGAGAGTTCAAAACCCACTCGATGCGTCCCCGTGGTCGTGGGATCGCGTCGCTCCACGCTTGGGTATAGATACTGACTCCGCCAGGTTTCACCTGGTGCCAGTTCAGGGCGCGCACCGGTGTCGTGACCCTCGAGCCTTTCGCACGGACGGTTCCTCGCACGGCCACCATCCCTGCGAACGGCTTGTGCTTCGTGGTGACGCCGACCACTCGTTGGCGCTGTGCAGTGGCGCGGATCAGGTGACCGTCTCGAACCATCGGTCCGCGCGACATCTCTACGTCATTCATGCCCCGCATGTCCGGGAAGACGAAGAAGTCACCATTGATCGCGGCGACGGCCTGACGCCGCTGGTTGCGCACCATCTTGCCGATCGGCTCCCGCAGTCCGACCTTTGCGTTGATCAACCGCGGGACAGCACCCTTGGGATAGGTGGCCAGAACCACCTTGCCGGTCTGGTTGTAGCCGCCCTTCGCCGCACCAGTCGCGGTGGCCGTGTAGCGATGCAGAACGCCTCCGCCCGCAAAGTGTGTTCGCGAATCGAGTCTCGTCGACGTCTTGACGTGGCATGGCGACGCGCTGTCTGCATTGTCAGAAACGGCCACGAGCGTCGCGACAACGAGTGTGGACGTCACAGCAAAGGCGGCGACGCGCGACAACGAAAACGCAAAACCAAAACTACTCATGTGATTGATCCCCAATTACGACTCGTGCTCCACCCGAAGTCGTTCAGGTGCGACGGTAGCCGGGTAAGGGTGTCGTGTGTGCCGCTTTACGAAAGGATCATGCGAAAGTTTGGTGATCAGCACTCTCTGGATTCACGGCTGTACGCAAGGTGAGATCCGAGCCTGTTCGAAGCCGTACTTCGCGTCTTGACATCGAGCGTGTGGACAACGAGCCATTCCGGTCGGTGCTTGTCGGTGGCGGGTGCCACGCTTCCCCCCATGAACATCGATGACAGTTCCTTGGCACTCGCCGAGCAGGTGGATGCGCTGGTGGCTGCGATCGATGTCACGGCGATCGCAGACGACGACCTGCGCGAGCTAGTCGTTCAAGCCGAGCGGGCAACGGGGCACCTTCAGGCCATCCAGGCTCGGGGGATGCTCGAGATGGTTCACCGCGCCAATGCTGAGTCGACATCGTCGTTGCGAACGCACCCTGGCGATGGCCGTGCCGAAGAATTCGTGGCGGATGAGGTCGCGGTACTCCTCTCGTGTACCCGTCACGCGGCGAATCTGAAACTGAACACCGCGTGGCAGGCCAACCGGTTCCAGGCGTTGATGGTTGGCTGGCGGACCGGGGCGCTCGACGCAACCAAGGTGCGGGTCATCGCCGAAGGAGTGTCGCCCCTGACCGCATCTGGCGTCGATCTCCCACAGCTGGTCGACGACACCGTCGTTGATCAGCTCGTGAAGGCAGCCGCAGACTATGCCGCGACGCATACCACCGGGCAGCTGCGGCCGTGGCTGGCCCGCCGCGTCATCACCATCGATCCGAGCGCGGCAGAGATGCGCCGGCAACATGCGATGACCGAGCGAAGAGTGGTCATCACGCCGGGGCCAGATGGGATGAGCGAGCTGTGGGCCCTGCTGCCCAGCGTGCCCGCGCGACAGATCCAGCAGACTCTCACCAAGATGGCACAGTCGACTGGCAGCGATGATCCTCGCACCGCCGGTCAACGGCGCGCTGACACTCTGTGCGACTTGCTGTTGGGACATGCCGCAGCTCCGCAGATCGCACTCTCTCTAGTGCTCACAGGTGCAGCCGGCCCCGGCGCACCGTCGCAATTGGATCCCACCGCTGAGCTTGCTGGAGTTGGCACGATCACTGCTTCACAAGTCGTTGAGCTGCTCAGTACAGCTGGCGCCCAGGGATCGCACGGCCGAGTGCTGCCGTGCGACTCACGCACCGGAGCGGTCATGGTCACGAGCCGGATCGAACCGGCATATCGCCCATCATCAGAACTCGACGACCAGATTCGGGTTCGCGACCTAACCTGTCGCTTTCCCGGATGCCGCCGAGCCGCCACGGGATCCGCTTCAGGCGTAGACGTCGACCACACGAGTCCGTGGCCAGCCGGAGCCACCACGGCGGGAAACTTGGCATGCCTGTGTAGACGTCACCACAGACTGAAACATACGACCCGCTGGGCTGTGACGAATGCCGTTGACGGCACGCTCGACTGGACCACACCGACCGGGCGCAGATACACCACCAGACCCTGGCAGTACGCCGATCCGTTGGTCGAGTAACGCCCTCGCGCCCGATTCAGACAGTCGTCGAAAAGCTCGACGACTGGATTTCGACGCGCCGTGATCCCACAGCGGTCTGTTCCACGGTGAGATCCACCGTGCCGGGGTGGAATCGTCCGTGCTTGGCGTCCAGCTGCAGTACTGAACGGCGGGCGACACCATCGCACTTGATTGCGGCACCGGCGCGTGCGCGCAGCTCTTGCACCGCCTTCACATTCCAGGAAGCTGAACCAACACCGGCGACTTTCTCGGTGCATCTCACTCGCGCTGCAACGACGATGTTCCCCGTGTACCCGTCGAGTGAAATGGCTCTGATCTTCACCCGCACGGTCGGCACGTCGTCAACAGCAGCGGCGGCCGTTCCCGCCAGGGGGGCCATCAATGTTGCGTAGAGCATTGCCACCGCTATCGCGAGTCCGCGAAGACGAATGCTTCGCCTGTCCGTCATCTCGCTCCTTGCGGGCCACGCGCCTTGCCTGGGCGATCGATGTGGGCAAATCCGTCCGCAATGCCAATCCAACACAAGTTCCTACGGCAGCCTGCTGCGGTCCATGACGCACCAGACTTTCCAGGGTGAAAACGACCCCTCTTCGGGTCAAGAAGCAGGAGCACGTGATGAGAGCGCCCGTCACAACGAACCTTGGCCGAGGCCCTGGCGCCGGCCCCCGACTGTCCGAGCTCAACTGTGACGCTGGCATGGGTGACGCCTTTGCCGCAGGTGACCACGGCGTCCGCATGCACGCTTCCGGGGCCGGGGATCCATCGGAACTGCAAGTGGCTGATCGACGGACCTGGCGACGCTGACGCTGCCCCGGCCGACGCTGCCCCGGCTGGCACGGCCCCCAGCAGCGTTGCTGGCAGCACTGCAAGGAACGCCGCCACTGCCAGCCGTCTGCTCATCGCGGGCTGATCCTGACTTGTTCTTCTATGAAGAAGCCAACTCCGACGTCGCCACCGGTCGTGATCGATCCATGCCCGAACTCTGCGTTACCCGGGTGGAAACGAGTTTGGTGCGCATTGAGGATGATCGTCGAACGGAACCCGTCGCCGTCGCAGGGAACGGTTGCCGAGCCTTTGTCGCGTGCCTTCTTCTGCTGTAGTGACACCTGCCAGCGGAACGTACCCCTGCCGGTGCACTTGACGCGCGCGGTTACGGCCACCGACCCAGAGCGTGGCTGCCACTCGAGCGAGCGAATCTTCAGCACCGTCTTGGGAAGGGAAGCTGAGGTTCTTGCGGATCTGGTTTGGTCGGCGGCCTTGGCCGGCTCGGCGCCGTCGGCGGCACCTGCGGAGAACATCACCATGGACGCCGCCAGCGCAAGCGCACATGCGGCGCTGGCAGTCAATCGGCCCATCGTCGATCCTCCCCCCGCGCGTGGTCCGCCCACCGCGGCAAGCCACCAGGGGTTCAGGCGGCCTCGTTCAGAGTAACGCCGACCATCACTGCCGGTAGTTACCCTCGGGACCTTGACCCGAATGGCGGATGCGGCGAGAAGCGGCAAGAAGAAGGCAAAAGGTCAGCAAATGTCGCGGTTCGTCCCTCACCAGCCGTCGCGCAGCGTGACCGCGAGTGCGTCGACGAAGGCATCGGCAGCGGCCTCATCGATGCAGAGAGGCGGTTTGATCTTGAGCACGTTGAGGTGATCACCGGTCGGTTGGACGATGATGCCCAGCTCGCGCATGCGCTCACAGATCGCTGCTGCTTCGGCGCCGGCAGGCTCGAGTGACTCGGCGTCTCGTATCAGCTCTACACCGCGGTACAGCCCAAGCCCGTGAACGGTTCCGATGATTGGGTGTTCGGCGGCGAGGCCCATGACGCCGTCGGCGATGCGGCGTCCGATCTGCACCGCGTTGTGTTGCAGCCCTTCCGTCTCGAGTACGTCGAGCGTCGCAATGGCAGCGGCACATCCGACGGGAGAGCCTCCCATCGAGCTGAAGAACGAGCCTTCGGCGAGCAGCTGGTCGGCGATCGCTCTGGTGGTCACGACAGCACCGACCGGAATCCCGTTGCCGGTGCACTTGGCCATCGTGACGATGTCAGGCACGACCCCCTGTTGCTGGAATCCCCAGAAGTAGTCGCCCAGGCGTCCATACCCAACCTGAACCTCGTCGGCCACACACAGGCCGCCTGCATCACGAACCGATGCGTATGCCGCCGCGAGATACCCATCGGGCAGCAGGACGCCGCCGGCGTTGCCGTACACCGGCTCTGCGATGAATCCGCCAAGCCCACGGAGGTCGGCGATAGCGCGTTCGATGTCCGCCGCGTACCGCTCACCGGCGTCCGGCCCGTTGAATCGGCCACGGTAGGGGTTCGGTGACTCCACGACGTGAACCCAAGGCGGCCGACTCGACCCCGCCTGCGGATTGTCGGCAATCGACGTGGAGATCGCGTCTGTGCCGGTGGTCCATCCGTGGTAGGCGCTTCGCACTGCAATGACGTCGTCGTGCCCGGTGGCCGCACGGATGAGGCGCAGCGCCACCTCGTTGGCCTCGCTGCCGGTGCTGACCAAGAACACCGTGTCGAGCGGGTCCGGCAGCAGCGCCGCAAGCCGTTCACCAAACTCCACCATGGCCCCGTAGTGGAAGCGAGAGTTGGTGTTCACCAGTCGGAGCTGCCGGCTCACTGCTGCCTCGATCGCCGGGTGACTGTGCCCGAGGATCGTCACGTTGTTGACCATGTCGACGTAGCGGCGTCCGTCGACGTCGTACATGAAGTGTCGCCAGCCGCGCTCGATGCGCGGAGGCTCGTCGTAGTAGTGCTCCTGCGCCCGCGCCAGCACAGCATCGCGCCGCTCGAGGAGCTCGGCCGACTCACTGAGTACCGAAGGCAAGCGCGTCGGGATCGGTTCAGTCGCGAGCCAGATCTCCGGATCGAAGGTGGCATGCGACCAGCCGCTGGCGCGGGTGGCCAACCACGGCGGTGTGTGCTCCAGGTCGGCCACGAGCTGAACGTGAACCCGAGGAAGGTCGCCGTCGGCCACTACGCCGAGTCGGTCACCCGGCCCGACCTTGGACGCCGTGGTCACATCGGCCAGACCCGACAGCACCAATCGCCACTCAGGAAAAGGCGATGCAGGGTCAACGTCCTCGACAGTCAACGTGATCGAGTCGGCCTCGGCCTCGAGTGCGCCCGCCACCGGAGCGACGACTGGGGTGCCCGCCGGTGCGAAGAACTCAACGCCGGTGCTCACCCCGCCGTCGACGTGCGGCGCGGCGTCCGGCGGGAGTCGACCTTCGTCGTACCGACCGACGCCCCATCCGTTCAACAGCTGGGTGCGGACGCCATCTGAGACGTTCCACCGTGCCGGGTCGAACGTGTCGGCCGTCACTGACTGGTCGATCGACGGGACGTCTGACGCAGACTCGATCAGTGGTGCGGCCACAGGTGGTGGCGCCGGCCGAGCCACGGTGTATCCGACGGTCTGAGCGAGTACGCCTGACGCGGCCCGCCACGGAACGGCGCGTACGGCACGCCAGATCCGCCAGTCGTCCTCGACCGACCCCACGACGTACTCGTCGTCGGGCTCCAGCCGCGCCTGATTCTCGCTGCTTGCGACGTTGGACGCCGCACGTGCAACGACCAGCGGCCACAGTGCGGCCACCTCCGTCTGCGAGAGCGGATACACGTCGTGGTACCCGCGCAGGACGTTCGCGATGACCGACAAGGGGTCGTCGATTTGATGCCCGATCAGCGAAACTCCCGCGACGGCGACATCGCCCGCGATCCAGGTTCGCAAGAGATCGCCGAAGTCGATCAGAGCATCCGGCCACGGTTGACCTGCGCGGGTCTGCACAACGACGTTCACGTCCGTGACGTCCGCATGACAAGTGGCTATCCGCAGCTCGCTTGCGACCCCGTCGACGACTCGCTGGGCACGCGCCATCTCAGAGATGAGGTCGTCTCGAGCTTCATCGTCCTGAATCGCACCTGCGTAGGCATGCACGACGTTGCGGGCGTGGCGCAGGTCCCACTGCAGGGTGCGGTCGAGTCCGGAGTGCTCGAAGTCGGCGAGCGCGACTGCTGCGGACGCCGCCAGCCACCCTTGACGTCGTAGCACGACGGGCGCCAAGTAGTGGAAGTCAGCGAGCGGACGGCCGTCCAAGAAAGTCACGAGCCGCACGTCATAAGTGATGCCATCCTCGGTAACCGAACCGATCAACGCACCATCGGCGTCCGGCAGTGGAACTGGGGCACGGAACGGGATGTCGCGTTCGGCCAGGTGCAGCATCGCGGCGTTCTGGGCGAGAAGTCCCTCGTGGCTGAAGCCCGGGTTGGAGATCTTCAGGATGAACCGACCACTGGGGTCGTCGACCATGACGTTCTGGTCCTGGTGGCTACCGAGGCTTCGCAGCGGCCCAGACTTGCCGTAGCGCGTGGCCAGGATCTCGGCCGCGCGCTCGTGGCTCAGCGCCGGGCTCGGGATCTCCAGGCCGGCGAAGGGGTTGGTCAATTGATGACCTCGTCCGTTCCCCCGATCACGTGAAGCACCGGTACCGGCAGGAGGTGTCGCAGCTTGCTGGCCCAGTCACGGCGCAGGAGGTCGGTCACCAGATGCGGCTCGGTGACCACCCAGAGCTCGTCGGCGTCCACGGTGGTGACCGTCGTTGCGGTCGCCGGCACCGGGTCTTTGGGGGTCAGGGCTCCATGAGCGGAGATGTTCTTGCTGGACAGCAGCGCGAGCGACTCGCTCAGCGCACGGCGCGAGGCAACCGTTTCGTCGTCAGGATCTGCTCCGGCAAGGTCACGACGCAGCTCGTCGCCGTCGACGCGGGCTATGTCGTCAACCACCTGGTCGAATCGGGACTGGTCGGACGTCTCAGGCACCAGCACGTGGACGTCGAGGTCGCCCTCATGCCACTCGACGATCCGGGTGACGTCGTGCTCGGTCAAGGCGTTCTCGGTCAACACGATGAGTCTGCTCACCTGACCATCTTGGCGCACCCGACCGCCCCGACCGGTACTGGGCTAGTACCGGGTCGAGGCGCCGCGATCAGATCGGCCGACCGCGACGGAGAACCTCGCCGACGTCGTAAGACACCGGACGCTCGAGCTGGTCGAAGCGGCAAGACTCAGGTTCACGATCTGGCCGCCACCTCACGAAGCGGGGGTTGTGGCGGAACCGGTAGTTCCCCTGGATCTGGTCGTAGGCGACTTCGACAACGCGCTCAGGCCGAAGCGGCACGAAGCTCATGTCCTTCTTGGCGTTCCATCGGTTGACCATGCCCGGTCGCCTCGTGCCTGCCTCGTCGGCGGCCCAGGCGCCCCAGGGATGGTCGGCAAAGTCGACGACCAGTGGGGCGAGCTCGGCGACCAGCTCTTGGCGTTTGGCCGCCGTGAAAGAGGAGCAGACACCCATGTGCTGCAGGCGTCCCTCGTCGTCGTAGAGCCCAAGAAGCAGCGATCCGACGACAGGGCCTGACTTGTGCTCGCGGTATCCCGCGACGACACAGTCTGCAGTGCGCTTGTGTTTCACCTTGACCAACGTGCGCTGTCCGGGGGCGTACGGGTCGAGCACCGGCTTGGCCATCACGCCGTCCATGCCAGCGCCCTCGAACGTCTCGAACCATTCGCGCGCCTCGGCGACGTCGGCTGTGGCAGGGGTCAGGAAGAACGGTGGTTCCCACGACGCAGCAGCCGCTTCGAGTCGCACCCGCCGTTCGGCGAAGGGAGCTTCGGTGTGGACGCCCGAGGCGTCCTCGAGCAGGTCGAAGGCGACAAACCATGCCGGGGTCTGCTCGGCGAGCAGGTTCACCCGCGATTCGGCCGGATGGATGCGTTGCGACAGCACCTCGAAGTCGAGTGCGGCACCCTGAGCCACGACCAATTCGCCGTCGAGGACCATCGGCGACTGAAGCTGGTCGGACGCGGCGCGGACGATCTCGGGGAAGTACCTCGTCAGCGGCTGTGACCTGCCGTTGACCGACACATCGTCACCGACGAACAGCAAACACCGAAAGCCGTCCCACTTCGGTTCGTAGAGAAAGCCGCTCTGCTCCGAGCTGACTGGAACATCGGTGGCGGACTTCGCAAGCATCGGCGCCACCGGCGGTTGCAGGCTCGTGGGGGTCATCTGGGCGCGGCCTTTCGTCGGTAGTGCAGGAACAAGGCGCCCTCAGACTCCAGGACGCCGGCCAGGCTCAGGTCGTGAAGTTCCGTAGAAGCCCCGGCGACCATACGTCCTGAGTTACCTCCGGCCAGCAGCGGCGAGAGTGTGGTGACCATCTCGTCGATCAAACCGGCGTCGAGCAGGCTGCCAAGCAGATGGGGGCCGCCTTCACTGAGCAGCCTGCGGTGCCCTCTGTCGTGCAGTTCACCGAACGCGGCACGAAGGTCGACGGCGTCGTTGCCGGCGACGATCAGGTCCGCACGGTCGGATACAGCTCCGAGGTTGTCGCGACCGGAGGCACACGTGATGACGATCGCCCGCGAGGAGCCGCCCAGGTAGTCGGCGTCGGGGTCGAGGTTTCCACTGCGAGTCACGAGAACGAGCGTCGGGGCGTCCGGCTGGCCCGACTGCTTTCGTAGATGAGCGAACTCCAGCCGGGCGCGTCCGGCACCGTAGCCCTCGGCTCGCGCGGTACCCGCGCCAACGAGGATCGCGTCTGCCAGCGCACGTTGCAGCCCGAACAGGTACCAGTCGTCCTGCCCAGACAGGGGTTTGGCACGACCGTCGACCGCGATCGCACCGTCGACCGAGCTCACCATGTTGGCCCGAACCGTCGCGGCATCCGCCGCATCTGGATAGGCGTAGTGGGCAGCGAGCTCATCCACCCCGAGGTCGCTCTCAACCGGAAGCGGAAGCAGTCTGCGCACCACCTGATCGTGTCAGAGCTGTGAGCCGTAGTCTCGCTGACCGTGGCAGCACCGTTCACCGGTCACCGTCTGGTGGACCGGAACCCGCATGTGAGCGCCGAGGCTCTGCTGCGGAGCCTGGTGCCACCACCGCTGTTTGAGTCAGTGACTTTCGACAGCTACGTCCCCGATCCAGCCGAGCCCACTCAAGCCGCGGCCGTGGCGGCACTTCGTGCGTTTGCGGCGCGTCCCGCACGCTCGTCGTCGAACCAGCAATGGTGGCGCCGTGGACGGGCTCGACCCGAGAGTCGAGCCGGTGTCTACCTCGATGGCGGGTTCGGCGTGGGCAAGACGCACCTGCTGGCCGCACTCTGGCACGAGTGCGAGGGCGCTCGACTATTTGCCACCTTCGTCGAGCTGTCGTATCTCGTCGGTGCGCTGGGGTTTGCGGACGCCATAGCACGACTGAAGTCGTACCACCTTGTGTGCATCGATGAGTTCGAGCTCGACGATCCGGGCGACACCGTGCTGATGTCGACTCTGCTGCAGGCGTTGGCCGATGACGGCGTCCGGTTGGCGGCAACATCGAACACGCTTCCCGACCGACTCGGCGAGGACCGGTTCGCTGCAGCAGACTTTCTCCGTGAGATCCATGGACTGGCCGCACACTTCGATGTCATTCGGGTGGACGGACCGGACTACCGGCACCGCGTGATGTCGTATGCCACGGTTCCGACGTCCGAGGCGGACATCGAGCTTGTAGTGTCCTCTGCTTCCAGTCCTGCGGTCGACGAGTTCGGCGAGCTGCTCGCGCATCTGGCGAACGTGCATCCGAGTCAGTACGGCGCGCTAGTCGCGAACCTCGACCTGGTCGCGTGGTTAAACGTCCGGGTCATCGAGGATCAGGCTGCTGCGCTGCGCCTTGTCGTGCTGGTCGACCGGTTGTACGACCGCGGCGTCACGGTGATGGGAACTGGCGTCCCGCTCGGCGACATCTTCTCCGAGGAGATGTTGCGCGGTGGGTACCGCAAGAAGTACTTCCGCGCGCTCTCACGCCTCCTGGCCATGGCGCCATAGATCCCGAGCGGTTAGCTCAGGCCC
>JBJMHG010000327.1:0-3427 GCA_045807485.1 Actinomycetes bacterium | reverse complement strand
GTCCTTGAGGTACACCACACCCACCACGTCGTCCTCGTTGTCACCGATCACGGGGATCCGGCTGAACCCGCTTCTCAGCCCGAGGGACAACGCTTGTCGCAGGGTCTTGTGGCGCTCGATGAAGACCATGTCGGTGCGCGGAACCATCACCTCACGTGACAGCGTTTCACCAAGCTCGAAAACGGAGTGGATCATCTGCCGCTCTTGGTCTTCGATCAGTGACCGTTCTTCGGCCAGGTCAACCAGGTCTCGCAGTTCTGCTTCGCTCGCAAACGGGCCGTCCCTGAAGCCCTTACCAGGGGTCAAGGCGTTGCCCAACAAGATCAGAGCCTTGGTCAACGGCGCGAGCACAGTGGCCAACCGGTAGACGAATGGAGCCGTGACCAGGGCGATCCTCGCGGCGTGTTGGCGTCCGAGCGTGCGGGGAGCGACTCCCACAACGACGTAGTCGATGACAACCATGACGCTCACTGCCACCAACACTGCTTCCCACCGTGCACCAAAGGTGTCAACGGCAACGACCGTGACCAGGACGACGCTGGTAATCCGTGCCACTGCCCGCAGAAACAGAGCGACATTGACGTAACGCGCGGGGTCTCCGAGCACTGCGCGCAACGCATCGACGCCTCGACGTCCTTCGCGCTCATAGGTGTCGAGGCTGACCCGGGACACTCGGTTGATCGCCGCATCGGCCGCGGAGAGAACGCCTGCTGTGGCCACGAGCAGGGCCGCGGCGATCAGCGTCCAGACGTCTGTCGCCGTCATGGAGACGCCACTGCAGCGAACGAGGCCAGAAGCCGGGCCTGCATCCCGAACATCTCCCGCTCGTCGTCAGGCTCGTGGTGGTCGAAGCCGAGTAGGTGCAGGACGCCGTGCGCACACAGCAGGCGTAGTTCGGCTTTGGTGTCGTGTCCTGCCTCGCGAGCCTGGGCCTCCGCGACCGGCGGGCACACGACCACGTCACCCAGCAGCTGAGTCTGTGTCTCATCGGCTTGCGACAAGTCGAGGTCGTCCATCGGGACGGCCAGTACATCTGTCGGCCCCGGCTCATTCATGTACTGCTCGTGCAGCCGGCTCATCTCCGCCTCGTCAACCAGAGTCACTGCGAGCTCAACTTGCGGCGTAACGCCCATCTCATCGAGCACGAACTGGACCAGCCGAGACAACTCCGCCTCGTCAACGGTTGAGCCTGATGCGTTGGTTACCGCAACGGTCACCGCGTCCCCCGCGGTCTGCGGCTGTCACTCGTCTGTTCGGTGTCAAATCGGGAGTACGCCTCAACGATGTCGCTCACGAGACGGTGTCGCACCACGTCTCGAGCCGTGAGCTGCGTGAAGTGCACGTCGTTGATCCCCTCGAGGATTCCCCGCACCACCTTCAACCCGCTGCTGGTGCCACCGGGAAGGTCGATCTGAGTGATGTCTCCAGTGACCACCATCTTCGAACCGAAACCCAGACGGGTGAGGAACATCTTCATCTGTTCCGGCGAAGTGTTTTGGGCCTCGTCCAAGATGATGAATGCGTCGTTGAGAGTGCGGCCTCGCATGTATGCGAGAGGCGCCACTTCGATCGATCCCTCGGTCATGAGCCTGGGAATGGTCGCGGGTTCCATCATGTCGTGCAGGGCGTCATACAGGGGCCGCAAGTACGGATCGATCTTCTCCGACAGAGTTCCGGGCAGGAACCCGAGTCGTTCTCCGGCTTCGACGGCGGGACGCGTCAAGATGATCCGGGTGACCTGCTTGGCCTGCAGCGCTTGCACAGCCTTGGCCACCGCCAGATACGTCTTTCCTGTACCTGCAGGGCCAACTGAGAACACGATGGTGTTCTTGTCGATGGCGTCGACGTAGCGCTTCTGGTTCAGCGTCTTGGCTGTGATGGTCTTGCCGCGGTTGCTCAGGATGTTATGCGTCAACACGTCCGCCGGACTTTCGTCCTCGCGGTCGCGAAGCATCGCCACCGAGCGACCGACCGCCTCGACGGACAGGCCCTGACCCGTGCGCACCACTGCAACCATCTCGTCGACCAGCTGCTCAACGAGGGTGACCTCGCCGGACGGTCCCTCGAGTCTCATCTCGTTGCCGCGGACGTGAATACTGACATCCGGGAACTGACGCTCAATCTCTCGCAAGAACATGTCACCAGAGCCCAGAAGACTGACCATGTCGAGGCTGGTCGGTACGACGACCCGATGCTGGGTGTTGGCAGTGTTGCTCGAAGCAGTCTCGGTCATGGGCTCCCCGTCTTGCGGGGGCGTCACCTTTCGCTGGAGTTCGGTCGACACCATGCTAAGTGCCTACCAGGCCCGGGCCCATCGATTAGCCGGGTGGCCAGCCAAACGGGCGGCCCGCCATCACGTGCGCGTGCACGTGAAACACCGACTGACCTGCAGAGGCGCCGGTGTTGAGCACCATGCGGAAGTCGTCCAGCCCCAGTTCTGTGGCCACAGCAGCCGCATCAGCCACCAGGCGCCCGGCAAGATCGCTGTCGGACGCCGCGAGCTGAGCGATATCGACATGGTGAGTGCGCGGGACGACCAGCACGTGAATTGGTGCCTCGGGCGCGATGTCCCGAAACGCCACGGTGTCGGCAGTGGATCGCACGATGTCAGCCGGAATCTGACCAGCGACGATCTGGCAGAACAAGCACGCAGGCGAGTCAGCCACTCGTGATCCCTTCGTCTGAGTCGGGCGGCGCGGAGCGCCAGGTCGGCGTGCCCGCTAGGACGAGCGTGGCAGCAACCACCCCAGCCGTCGAGGCCCGCAGGACCGTCTCGCCGAGCCGGACCGGTGTGGCGCCCGCCGCCTTGAACTGCTCGAGCTCGGCGGGAGTGAGCCCTCCCTCTGGTCCTACGACCAGCGCTATCTCACCAGTCAGTGCCATGGACGGCGCACCGAGTTGATCGACCAGAGTCGCCTGGGCCCCCTCGTGCAGGACGAATGACCGTGCGCTGCCTTGAAGCACCTCGGCGACCCGGTTGACGTCCGACAACTCGTCTACCTCTGGCCACCAGACTCGACGCGACTGCTTGGCTGCTGCACTCGCAGCTCCTTGCCACTTGGCTCGGCCGCGCGCCGCTTTGTCGCCATTCCAGCGGCTCACCCCTCGATCGGCGGCCCAGGGAACGAAGCGATCGACGCCAACCTCGGTCATCAACTCGATCGCCAGCTCGCCACGGTCGCCTTTCGGAATTGCCTGCGCGACGGTGACACGAAGCGATGGTCGCGCAGAGGTTCGCCGTGAGCGCACGAGCATGGTGACGTCGCGGCGTCCGACCCGGGTGACCTCGGCGTCCAGCGCGATGCCGCTTCCGTCGGTGAGGATGACGGTTTCTCCCACACGCAGGCGCTTCACGGTCGACGCATGATGCCCTTCGGGGCCGTCAAGCAGGAGTTCAGAACCGGCGGACGCCCCGGCGGCGGATGGG
>JBJMHG010000326.1:0-2738 GCA_045807485.1 Actinomycetes bacterium | reverse complement strand
CGGCTCCGGCATCAGAGGCTCCATAGTGATCGACGAAGCAGAAGGCGCCTATCGAGCGGACGTCTCGATGCGGAAGTGTTCGGCGTACGAGCATGGCTCGCTGACCACCTAGTGGAACCAGGCGCGGCAGAAGTGTCTCGGCGTCCACAGTCAATCGCCTTTCTGGCAATCGCCTTTCTAGCCCAACGCGTCACCGGTCGTCGCGTCGAACAAGTACAGCTTGTTCGGGTCCGCCTTCAGCGACAGCGTCTGCCCAGTGTTGATGTCATGGTCGGGCGAGAGCTTGGCGATGAAGACCGTGCGATCGGCGACTATGGTTTGCTCGTCGTCCACCAACTTATGGGCCGCCACGCCAACTGCTGCAGCATCAACTCCAAAGAACACATGTGATTCGGTTCCGAGATTCTCGACGGCTGCCACCTCGACGTTCACTGAGTCGGAATCACTGACGGAGAACGCCTCAGGGCGAAGCCCCACAATCACCGACCGGCGTTCACCGATGGCTGTCAACTGCTTCGCCGTGAACGAAAGCGAAAACTGACCGAAGACGACGCTGTGATCGCTCACGTCACCTTGCACCACGTTCATGGAGGGCGACCCAATGAATGTGGCGACAAATACGTTGGCCGGAGATCGATAGAGCTCCTGCGGATGAGCGACCTGTTGCACCATGCCGTCCTCGATCACGGCCACGCGTTGGCCAAGCGTCATCGCCTCCACCTGGTCGTGGGTCACGTACAGCGTCGTGACGCCGAGACGCTTGTGAAGGTTCGTGAGCTCCGCGCGCATCGACACCCTCAACTTTGCGTCGTGGTTGGAGAGTGGCTCGTCCATGAGATAGACCGTTGGCTCGCGGACGATTGCTCGACCCATCGCGACCCGTTGCCGTTGGCCGCCCGACAGTTGACCGGGCTTCCGGTCGAGATGAGTCGTGAGCCCCAAGAGGTCCGCTACATCCTCGACCCGCTGCTTACGCTCTGCCTTGGGCATGTGGCTGACTTTCAGCGCAAAACCGAGGTTGTCGCGAACGGACATGTGGGGATAGAGGGCGTAGTTCTGGAACACCATGGCGACATCACGGTCTCGCGGCGCGGCCCGTGTGACGTCCTTGTCGCCGATCACAATGCGCCCGGTCGTGGTGTCTTCCAGGCCGGCGACCATTCGCAGCAGCGTGGACTTGCCGCATCCTGAAGGGCCGACCAGCACCATGAACTCTCCGGAGTGCACGGTGAGGTCAACGTCGCGAACCGCTGTCGTGCCATCGGGGTACACCTTGGTCACAGCTTGCAGGTCAATCGGAGCCATGCCCACCTCGCGGCCGGTAGGGGTGCGTCTTCTCGGTTGCCTGTGAGCGTTTCACTCACGGCTTTGGCGATTGTGCCGCACTGGTTGGCGGTTGCCTAGAGAGTTGGTGAGGGTTCTTGACAGATTCACTCAGAATCGAGCAGCATCCTCCCCATGAGCCGCCCGAGCCTGCGCGTCAGTAGGTTCGCGCAGATCCAGCAGATGCTCGAACAGGCCGACGCAGTGACCATCGGCGAGCTGACCGATCGCTTGGGCGTCAGCGAAGCCACCGTCAGACGAGATCTCGAGGCACTGCAACGGGCCGGTGTCGTTCAACGCACGCATGGGGGTGCCGTGCCGACCTCGATCCGCGAACTTCCCTATCCGAGCAGGGAGGCTCGCCAGGTTGTCGAGAAACGGGCCATCGCGCGAGCAGCCGCAGCTGAGGTGGTCCCGGGCGAGACGTTGTTCCTCGGCGGCGGATCAACCACCTTGCATCTGGCGTCGCAGCTGGTGGATGTCGGCGTCACTGTCGTGACCAACTCACTTCCGGTTGCCAACGAGCTTGCCCGTGGACGCCAGGGTCAAGTGATCGTTATCGGCGGGACCTTGCGCATGCCAGAACAGACGATGATCGGCCCGCGCGCCGTCGAGGCCATCCGGTCCTACCGAGCCGGAACGGCCTTCCTTGGGGTTCCGGCCCTCGACAGCCACCACGGTTTCACGGCGGACGGTGACACAGAAGCTGCGACCGATCTGGGATTCATGGAGATGGCCCGGCGCACAGTCGTCCTTGCTGATCACACCAAACTTGGACGCGTCGCAACGACTCACGTCGTCCCGCTTTCTGCAATCGACTTGGTAGTCACCGACTCAGGTGCCCCACCTCACGAGCTCGCGGCTCTGCGAAGTGCCGGCACGTCGGTGCTGGTGGCGGAGAGGGACTGATGTTGATGTCAATGTCGCACACCGAGCGAGAGATCCTCTCGCAGCCAGATGTGTGGGCGAAGACCCTCGATGACGTTGACCCTCATCCGGCCGCACGCCTGGTGCGACAAGCCGACGAGGTCGTGGTCATCGGCTGTGGATCGACTCACTACCTGGCGATGACGGCTGCGGCGCTGCTCCGTGCTGCAGGAGTTCGCGCCTGGTCTCTACCTTCCTCAGAACTAGTTCCAACGGCCCAACCGCAGCTCGTCGATCCTGCTAGGACAGTTCTTCTGGCCATCTCACGCTCGGGGACGACGACGGAGACCACTCGGGCTGTGGAGCACTTCCTTCGTCACGATGGTCATCGAGTCTTGGCGTTGACATGCGATCCCACGTCGACACTTGCAGCGCAGGCAGACCTGGTCTTACTCGCCCCCCAGGCTCAAGAGATGTCGGTGGAGCAGACCCGCTCCTTCTCGACGATGGCGCTCATCATGAGCGCTGTGGCCGGAGCGCTTGGTGAG
>JBJMHG010000325.1:0-3580 GCA_045807485.1 Actinomycetes bacterium | reverse complement strand
GAATGCATTACGCCCCAGGGAGCATTCTACGCCTTCCCGCGCATCACAGAGACCGGCCATCAGGCGGACAAGTTGGCCGATCTGCTCCTCTACGAAGCAGGCGTCGCCAGCCTCTCCGGCACGGCGTTCGGCCGTCACGGGGAGGGCCATCTGCGCCTCTCATACGCCAACTCCCGCGAGAACATCAGCAAAGCGCTCCAGAGGATGGGCGAGGTCCTCTCGCGGTGATCGCGGGATCTTCGACGCTTGGAGAATCCGGCTGATCCGCCAGCGAATCGGTTATCTTCAGGGGTGACCTTCTGCTACACTCCAAACACCAGCTGATCGATGAAGGAGAGGAAATGCGCCAAGCGTTCATGTCTACCCAGAAAGGAGTTACTACCCATCTAGAGGACATGACGCTTTATGGACATTTTGAACCTGGGGATTGTGGCGCATGTAGACGCCGGTAAAACCACTCTGACCGAGCGGCTGCTCTTCGCCGCCGGTGTCATCGACGAGATCGGCAAGGTCGATGACGGAAACACCCAAACCGATACCTTAACACTAGAACGGCAACGTGGCATCACGATCAAGTCTGCCGTCGTCTCGTTCGACATCGACGATGTCACGATCAACTTGATCGACACCCCCGGGCACCCGGATTTCATAGCCGAGGTAGAACGGGTTTTGAACGTGCTCGACGGCGCCGTGCTTGTCGTCTCCGCGGTGGAGGGAGTGCAGTCGCAGACCCGACTGTTGATGCGGACGCTACAGCGGCTGAACATTCCCACCCTCATCTTCGTGAACAAGATCGATCGCGCCGGCGCGCAAAGTGAACCCTTGTTGCGGAGCATCGCCGAGAGACTGACGCCGGCGATCATCCCTATGGGGTCGGCCAGCGGGTTGGGAACCCGCAGTCCCAGTTTCGCGCCTTACGGCGCCGCCGACGCCGACTTTGGTTCCCGACTGATCGATCTACTCGCCGACCACGACGACGCGTTACTCGCCTCCTATGTCGACGACGAGTCGACGGTATCGTACCGTCGACTCCGCGGCGAGCTTGCGGCGCAGACTGGGAAGGGGCTGGTGCATCCGGTGTTCTTCGGCTCGGCGATCACGGGCGCGGGCGTGGATGAGCTGATCTCAGGCATCACGGAGTTGCTGCCCGCGGCCGAAGGCGATGTCGATGGTCCGGTCTCAGGAGTGGTTTTCAAGATCGAACGAGCCCAGGGCGGGGAGAAGATCGTGTACATTCGTATGTTCTCTGGAACAGTTCGAGTGCGGGATCAGGTGCAGCTCAGCCAGGGTAAAGGGGAAAAGGTCACCGGAGTGAGCGTATTCGAGCACGGCTCCGCTGTCCAGCGCGCGTCGGTCGCTGCGGGACGGATCGGCAGGCTTTGTGGTCTTCGGGAAGTTCGGATCGGGGAGGCGATCGGCGAACCGCGGACGACCCCGGAGCGCAACCATTTCGCCCCACCGACTCTTGAAACGGTCGTCGTTCCCAGCCGCCCCGCCGACAAGGGCGTGCTGCACGTCGCGCTCACCCAACTCGCCGAGCAGGACCCGCTGATCAACCTGCGACAGGATGACATACGCCAGGAACTACACGTCTCGCTCTACGGTGAGGTGCAGAAAGAGGTCGTCGGGGCGACGCTGGCGAACGACTACGGCATCGACGTCGAGTTTCATGAAACGACGACGATCTGCGTCGAACGGCCCATCGGCGTCGGTGCGGCCGTGGAGTTGCTCCCCAAGGCACGTTCGCCGACCACTCCGTTCCTCGCCACCATCGGGATGCGCATCGAGCCAGCCGCGCTCGGCTCGGGGGTGCAGTTCGGGCTGGATGTCAAGGTGGGGTCGATACCGACTCACGTCTACAAGACGGTCGAGGCCTTTCATGAGGCAATGGAGCGCACCGTGCTAGAGACCTTACGCCAGGGGATCTACGGATGGGAGGTCACTGACTGCACCGTCACCATGACCGACTGCGACTATCTTGCCCCACCACGAAGGTGGCCAGGGACCACTGCCTCTGACTTCCGTCTGCTGACCCCGCTGGTGCTGATGGGTGCGCTGAAGCGGGCCGGCACCGTGGTGTGCGAGTCGATATACCGCTATCACCTTGAGATCCCGTCGGATACGTTCGGGGCGACGGTGTCCGCAACGGCGCGGCTGGACGCCGTTCCGCAAACACAGGAGATGCGAGGTTCGTCGTACACACTCGTAGGTGGGATCCCGGCCGCCCGGGTGCACGAGTTGCAGCAACAGCTACCTGCGCTGACCCACGGAGAAGGCCTGATGGAATACGAATTCGGCTCCTACCAACCGATCCGCGGCAAGAGCCCGACCCGGCCGCGGATAGACTACAACCCGCTCGACCGCGAAGAGTACCTGCTGCACCTCATGCGGCGGGTCTAGCGCAATAGGAGGTTTCCGTGAAGGACTACGATCCAATCATGAGTTTTGGCGAGGACGTCGCCGAGATCTACGACGAGGTGCAACGCGGCGACGAGAATGCGGCCGTCGCGTTCCTGGAGAAGCGGGCGGGTGGTGGTCCCGCGCTGGAACTAGCAGTCGGCACCGGTCGGATCGCGTTGCCGCTCGCCGATCGGGGGATCCGCGTGGACGGGGTCGACATCTCAGCCGCGATGGTCGCGCAGCTGCGCACCAAGCCGGGGGCCGACCGGATCTCGGTCACCATCGGCGACTTCGCCGATGTACCGGTCCCTGGCACATACCGCTTGATCTACGTCGTCTTCAACACGCTGTTCAACCTGCTGACACAGGAAGACCAGGTGCGCTGCTTCGAGAACGTCGCCACCCACCTCACCGACGAGGGCTCGTTCGTGATCGAGGCAGGCTCACCTGCCTTCCTCTACCGGTTGCGTAACGACCAACACGTCGATGCGGAGTCCATCGAAGTCGACACGGTAGTGCTTGATGTGCTGCGTCACGATCCAGCCAAGCAGATGCTCGACGAGAGCCACTTGTCCATCTCTCGCACGGGCGTGCGCCTGAATCCGATCGTCCAGCGATACGCATGGCCGGCCGAGCTCGACCTCATGGCGCGGATCGCCGGACTACGCCTGAAAGAGCGTTGGGACGGCTGGAACAGCGAACCGTTCACCGGCAAGCACAACGTCGTATCGGTCTACGGACGCTGAAATGATCGGTGTATTAACGTCACGATTGCTGCCACCGGAGCCCCTGGTTCCCTGAGATCGACGCCTTGCGAAGGTTGGCGGGCTGCTTGCGTGGCCGGAGACTTCCTGCTGCACTCGCGCCAGGTATTGGCATCCCAGACCTTAGAGGAGCGATATAATCCACCATCCAGCTGTCGGCCGCTCAGAGGTTTGTGCGCAGGGGTATGCGAAAGATCACGCTCGCCGACCGGTTGCGGTACCGGTTCGACAATACGATCTCGAAGGGCGCCGTCGCGCTGATCGGCTGGCTCTTCCTGATGCTAGCGGCGCTGGTCTTGAGGAGTACCCTGTTCGTCTACCTGACCGGTCTGGCGCCGGCTAGCGGAGGCCAAAGGCCGGGCTTCTTCGAGACGCTCTGGCTCGACCTGATGCGGACCATAGACCCTGGCAACGTG
>JBJMHG010000324.1:0-3379 GCA_045807485.1 Actinomycetes bacterium | reverse complement strand
TACGAGGTGGTGGTGGGAGGAGCCTTTGTCGCCCTGGTGGTTCCGTTGGTCGCAGGAGTTGGTGAGAAGGAACCGGGAAAGGTTCGAGCGACTGTAGCGGCGCTGCACGGTTGGGCGTTGGTACTCCTGGTGCCGATCACCGTGCTGATGTACGTGGCATCCACTCTCGTGATCGATGTCTTGCTCGGCGCTGCGAGCGGTTGCCCGTCGAATTCGAGCTCTATCGCCACCGACATGCTGTGGGTGTTCCTCCTGCAGATACCGATCTATGGGGCAACCGTGGTCGCGCAGGGATCCCTTCAAGCGCATCACCGATTCTTTGCGCCGGCAGTTGCTCCGGCGGTGTCAAGTCTGGTCGTGATCGCGAGTTACTTCGTCTACGACGCCATGGCTGGGCCGCATCAGGGCTCGCTCGGTGAGCTGACTACTGCTGAGTTCTGGGTGCTGGCCGGGGGAACCACGCTCGGAGTCGTCGCGCTGCTGCTCGTGCAACTTCCAGCGCTGGCTCGAGCCAAATTGATCGTCAAGCCGTCACTCACTTTTCCCGACGGTCGCGCCCGGCACGCTTGGACCTTGGCCTGGAGTGGCGGCGTGGTGGTTGCCTCCCAGTGGGTGGCCTATGCCGCTGCCATCCGCTGGAGCAATGTCTACGGCGACCAGGGAAGCGCCCTGGTCTTCGTGATCTCCTGGACGCTGTTTCTCGTGCCTTGGGCGATCTTGGCACTGCCCATCGCCACAAGCACCTTTCCCCGGCTTTCGGTGCTTCACGCGCGGCACGATCGCGTCGGTGCCGCGACCATCACGGCGTCATCGCTGCGCACTGTGGTTGTGGCCTCCGCAGCGGGTGCCGCCGGTGTCGCCGCCGCCGCCCAACCGCTGGCCATCGTGCTCGTGCAGGGTGGCCCTGGCAGTGATGATGCGGTCCCTCAGCTCGCGGCGATCCTGCTCGCGCTCGCGCCGGGCGTCCTCGCGTATGGAGTGCACGGTCATCTGGTGCGGGTGCTCGCTGCTGGGCACCACGCACCGATGGCAGCGGCAGCGACTGTCGTGGGGTGGGTCGTGGGACTCGCGGTGGCATGGGCCGCGGTTCGCTCGGCCGACGACACCATTCAAGTGGCCCGAGGCATCGGTCTGGGATTCAGCGCCGGATTGATAGTCGCAGCCTTGATCCTCGTGGCCGTCGTGGCCAAGGTCGATGGACGAGCCGCCTTGCACCGGGTCCCCGTCATCACCCTCGTGGCCGGCGCCGTAGCTCTTGCGGTGGCGGGTCTTGGTTATCTGGTCCTGCACGGCGAGGAAGCGAGTGTGACGCTGGCCTTGCTACAGACGCTTGTCGTGGGGCTGATATCCGTGTTCGTGGTCGGCAGCTCGGCGCTGATGGTCGACCCCGCCTCGGCGCGTGCGCTGCTTCGAGTCACCTCACGTTTCAGTGGTCCCAGCACATGACCGAAGCCAGGCTGCGAGTGCTACTGGTACTCGGCACAAGTACCGGGGGCATCGGCCAGCACGTCCGCTCACTGGCACGTGGGCTGGTGGACCGTCATCACCAGGTCGTTATCGCTGGGCCGCTCGAGACCGATCAGCTCTTCGGCTTCGGCACCCTCGGCGCTCGATTTGTGTCCACCCCGATCGGGGTCACGCCCACGCCCCGTGACCTCGCCGTCGCCCGGCAGCTAGGGCGTTGGGTGCGCGGCGCTGATGTCGTTCATGCGCATGGATTTCGGGCCGGGCTCGTGGCACTGGCCTCAGGCGCTGGATCAAGCTGGCCAGTCGCTGGTGTCCGTCGCGCAGACGTGCCGTTGATCGTCACGTGGCACAACCAGGTACTCACGACAGGAGTCCGCGGGGCCGCGATGCACCGTGCCGAACGGATAGTCGCGCGCGGGGCGTCCCTGAACCTCGGAGCGTCGAGTGACCTCGTACGTCAAGCTATCGACAGTGGCGGCAAGGCCGAACTGGGCCTTGTTGCTGCTCCACAGGTGTCCGAATCCGATCGCGAAAGGGCAGAGGTCCGCGCCGAACTGGGTATCGACGACGCTCCCATGCTGCTCGCAGTGGGTCGGCTACACCCGCAGAAGGACTACCCCACGATGCTGAAGGCCGTTGCGCAGCTTCAGTCCCGCACGCCGCAGCCGGTCCTGGTCATTGCCGGTGACGGCCCGGACGCCGCACACATCGCCGAGCTGGCGGGGCAGCTCAGTGTGCGCGCTCGTCTGCTCGGCAGACGTGACGACATCGCTGACTTGATGCGAGCCGCAGACGTGCTGGTGCTCTCGAGTGTCTGGGAAGCACGGGCACTCGTCGTGCAGGAGGCCATGCAGTTGGGGCTGCCAGTGGTCGCCACTGATGTTGGTGGCATCCCCGACCTGGTCGGTGACGCTGCCCTCGTCGTGCCCAGCAACGCTCCGAAGAGCCTTGCCGGGGCGCTCGAAGAAGTGCTGGACAACCCGGATGAAGCCTACAAACGGGCAGATCGCGCTCGCGAGGTCGCTGCAAGGTGGCCCGACGAAGACGCGGTAGTCGACCGCGTCTTGCAGGCGTACGAAGAAGTCGGCGCTGGGGCGGGGCGACCCCGGTGACTCGCTTTTGGTCGGTCGCGGGCGGCGTCGGCGTCGTGGTTGGCCTGGCTTTGGGTGTGTGCACACCGTCGCTGGCAGCGGCCATGACCGCGTCGTCCGCGACAGGAGTCCCCGCGCACACGGTGACGGCTCCCTCGGTCATCGTCATCGGAGTGCCCGGTCTGCGCTGGGCCGATGTGGGACCAGATGCGACTCCGCACCTCTGGGAGCTGGGCCAGACCTCCAGTCTCGGTCAAATGACGACCCGTTCGGCGCGCTCGAGAACCTGTCCCGCTGACGGCTGGGTGCAGCTGGGAACGGGAAACCGAGCGCGGTACCCAATCCCTGAAAACCCCAAAGAGGGGTCGTGCCAGCCTTTTCCAGCAGTCGAACCGACGAGCACAGGCGGGGGAACAGTCGAGCGGTGGGATGCCGTCCTTGCTGAGAATGACGACCTCATGTTCGACGCTGTGCCAGGGCTGCTTGGCCAGACTTTGGCGGACAATGCGCGCTGCAGCTTGGCGTCCGGGCCGGGGAGCGCGCTCGGAGCGGCGGACCTGGACGGCACGGTCGCGCACTGGATCGAGAGCCCGGCTTCGCTCACGCCCCAGTCATTACGACAGTGTGCTTTCACCGCGATAGGAGTTGAGCCACTCTCGCTGGACCGCCAAGCGACCGAGGTTGCGGCGGTCGACGATCTCGTCGACGCCGTCAATCGCGCACGGCCGGCAAACTCATTGCTGATGGTCCTCGGCATCTCAGATCTACCTGACGAGCGGGCGCAGCTTCACCTCGCACTACTCAACGGCCCGGGTTTCACA
>JBJMHG010000323.1:0-3607 GCA_045807485.1 Actinomycetes bacterium | reverse complement strand
TGGAAGAGCTGACGGTGCCATTCCTCGGTGCCGAACGGGTCGGCATGCAGTATCCCTTTGGATCCATGCTGCGGACTGGGGCCCGACTCGCAGGGGGCAGTGACTGGTCGGTCACCACGGCCAACCCCCTCGAGGAGATAGACGTGATGGTGAACCGCAGAAACCCGGCCCAACCGGACGCCGCTGCGTTTCTGCCCGAAGAGCGGGTTCCGTTGGACGTCGCCGTAGCGGCCTTCACATCCGGTACGGCCTATATCAACCATGACGAGCACGACTCGGGACGTCTGGCGCCCGGCATGCGGGCCGACATCGCCGTCCTCGACCGCAACATCTTCGCCCTGGAGGACGGAACGGTCGCGGACGCCTTGGTTGATCTCACCCTGGCCGCTGGCAAAGTCGTGCACCATCGGTAACGGTCGTTACGGACCGTGACGCGGAGGTCACGACTTGATAGCGAATCCCGGACCACGGCCTGAAACTCTGCTTGACTGCCGCCCAGGGCGGTTGACTTCACCCGTGGTCGATTTCGCCTCAGTCCCCCCATCACCGGGATCACTCCCGGGACGCCAGGAAGAGGTACCAGCGAGTGGCTGAAGCGGTGCGCTCCGGGGGTGAGACAGGGGCCGTCGAGCTGATCGACATAGTCAAGATGTTCGGTGATTTCACTGCTGTTGACCGCATCAACCTCACGGTCCGCCCTGGCGAGTTCATCTCGCTCCTGGGACCCAGCGGCTGTGGCAAGACCACGACCCTGCGCATGTTGGCGGGCTTCGAGGAGCCGACAGCTGGTGAAATGCGCATCTCGGGCCAGCCCATCGCCGGGACGCCCCCGCACAAGCGTGATGTCAACACGGTCTTCCAGGCATACGCATTGTTCCCACACATGAGCGTCGCCGAGAACGTCGCGTACGGACTCCGGCAGAGGGGCGTCGGCAAAGCCGAAATGGGGCAGCGCGTCGCCGAGGCCCTCGACATGGTGAAGATGCGCCCACTGTCGGAGCGCAAGCCCAAACAGTTGTCCGGTGGTCAGCAGCAGCGCGTTGCCCTCGCACGTGCTTTGGTCAACCGTCCGAGCGTGCTGCTCCTAGACGAGCCGCTCGGCGCCCTTGACCGCAAGTTGCGCGAAGAGATGCAGATCGAGCTGAAGCTGTTGCAATCGCAACTCGGGATCACGTTCATCTTCGTCACGCACGATCAAGAGGAAGCGCTGTCGATGAGCAACCGAATCGCGGTGATGCTCGATGGCCGGATCGAACAGCTCGACGACCCTTACACGATCTACGAACACCCGGCCTCCGCCTTTGTTGCGGGCTTCATCGGCCAGCAGAACTTCTTCACCGGAATCGCTGACGAGGGTGGACGTGCCATCCGAGGCCAAGGCACCACTTTTGTCAGTAGCCGGGATGGCGAGCGCTTTGCCGCTGGTTCGGACGCACTTGCTGCGGTGCGACCAGAGGCGATCGTAGTGAGGGGGTCAGACCCTGGACAGTCAACGAATGTCCTGCGGGGTGAGCTCGCGGGTATCTCCCATCTCGGTGATGTCATTCAGTTCGTTGTTTTGGCAGAAGATGGTAACGAGGTTCTCTCTCGCGTCCCGCGCACAAAGGCGCCACGGCTTGAGACCGGACAATCGGTTTGGTGCACATGGGACGCCGAACACACTTATCTCTTCGCTTCGGATCAGGCCGATCTCGTTCTTGCGGACCCGGCTTCGGAACAGGCAGACGCACTAGCGGGCTAGCAGTAACAAACGAAAAGGACAGAACATGAGCGATAGCAACGAACCGATCAGGATTTTGGCTCCGTCTGCGGCGGCCGACCGCATTTCGCGGCGCCTGTTTCTAGCCTCCGCTGCGGGAGCAGCTATTGGTGGTTCAGCCCTGCTGAGTGCCTGTGGTGATGACGAATCCAGCACCAGCGGAGGCGCCGCCGCTCCGGCCGGGCAAGTAGAAGATCAGCTCAACATGTTCACATGGGGGGAGTACAACAGCCCACACGTCATCAGTGACTTTGAGGACGAGGAAGACCTCCAGTACAGAACCGACTCCTACAACTCCAACGAGCAGTTGATAGCCAAGTTGACGGCCGCACAGGGCACTTCCGGCTACGACATCGTTGTTCCCACTGGACCGTTCATTCCCGCCATGGTCCAACAGGACCTGATAGAAGAGCTTGACCTTTCCCGGCTCAAGAATTTCGACAACCTCGAGGAGCAGTACAAGAACCAGTCTTGGGATCCTGACAACAAGCACTCGGTGTGCAAGGACTGGGGAACGACGGGGTATGCCTACGACACCACCAAGATCGACGGCCCAATGTCGACATGGCAGGACTTCCTCGATGTCGCCATGAACCAGGCAAGCGGTGACTTCCAGGTTCTCGACAGCCCGGACAACATTGTTGGCCTCTGGCTGTGGGCGAATGACATCAGCTGGATGACAGAGGACACCGCGCAGCTCGATGCGTGCGAAGACTTCCTGCTGAACGAGCTTGCCCCCCACGTGAAGGCAATCATCTCGTACGTCGGAAGCGGCGAGATGCAGAACGGCAACTTCGCGCTCGTTCACGCGTGGAATGGCGATGCGAGACAGGGAATCGTGGAAAGCGAGCCGGGCATTTGGGAATGGGTCTTCCCTGGCCCACGCACCGAGATCTGGATGGACAACTACGTCATTCCAAAGGGTGCTCCCCACCCCAACGCCGCCTATGCCTGGATCGACTACCTGCTTCAGCCAGAAGTGTCGCTCAAGGAGCTCGAGTACATCGGGTACAACACAGGCGTCAAGGACATTGAGCCTTCGGCCAAGAAGGCGGGTCTGGAGCGGCTCGACATGGTCTTCTTCTCACCCGAAGAGGTTGCCACCATGGAGCCCGGCATCCTGAACTCCGCTCAGGAACGCCGCGTTGAAATCAGCAACAAGTTCAAGTCCGCCGCAGGCTGACGCCAGCGAATAGACAGGCGATGACGACCGAGACCGTGAAGGCCGCCGACACCGGCTCGGCGGCTCCTTCGGGTCCAAGGACGGCAGGGCCACGCAGGCGCACGCCGAAGTTCATGCTGGCACTTCCAGCCTGGACTTGGTTCGTAGTGTTCTTTGCCGTACCTGTTGGCTTTGTCCTGTTGTTCAGCCTCGGCCAACAGGTGGACGCGTTTACCCAGCGACCAAACATCAGCCCGAATGTTTGGTCGCTGGATAACTTCGACAAGGCCATCGACCCGGCTTACATGCCAATCTTCTGGCGAACTCTCAAGATTTCGGTGGTCGGCACGTTCATCTGCCTCCTTGTCTCGGTGCCCTTTTCGTACTGGCTGGCAACGAAGGTGAATCCGCGCTGGCGGGGTTTCCTCCTGGGACTAGTGCTGGTTCCCTTCTGGACAAACTTTCTTGTTCGCACCATTGGCTGGTCGCTGATTCTCAGTCCGAACGGGCTCGTGTCAGAGAAGCTTCAGGACTTCGGGCTCCGTGACTCTCCGCTTGCTGTGCTCTACACGCAGACTGGTGTACAGATCGGAGTCGTTTACAACTACTTGCCCCTGATGATCTTGCCCCTCTTCGTGGCGTTCGACCGGATCGACCCGGCGCTTCGCGAGGCCAGCAAAGATCTT
>JBJMHG010000322.1:0-6801 GCA_045807485.1 Actinomycetes bacterium | reverse complement strand
CTCGGCTGCCGGAACGAGTGGATGCCGTGACGAGTTCATCGGCGATGGCAGAGAACGACGACTGGGAGACCAGCGTCGACTCCGACGTCGTCACTCACCTCCCCGGCGTGGAGTCCTTTGACGGGTTCTACGAACGGGAATACCGGCTGCTCGTGGCTTTGGCATATGCCTTGACCGGTTCTCGAGCGCATGCGGAGGACGTCGCCCAGGAGGCAATGCTGGCGGCGTACCGACGGTGGGACGAGATCAGTCAGCTCCAGGCACCGCATGCCTGGGTGCGTCGAGTCTGCTCGAACATGTCGGTATCGCTCATTCGGCGTCGAGTCGTGGAGGCACGTGCACTCCTCACTCTCCACCGACGCCGCAGTGAGGTCGAGGTGCTCGAGGACGACGACGCGACGTTCTGGGCTGAGGTGAGGCGTCTACCCAGGCGGCAGGCGCAGTGCATCGTCTTGCTCTACGTCTACGGCTGCTCAGTGGCCGAGGTCTCTCAGGTGCTCGGGTGCTCTGACGGAAGCGTCAAGACACACCTGTCGCGTGGGCGGTCGAAGCTCGCCAAGCGACTTGGCGACGATGCAGTGACAGGGGACGACGAAGGGGACGCGCGATGAACCTCGACACCCGCGCTCGGCGCGCTGCGGACGGAGTGCGCGCCTCGACCGGAGGGGTCGATCCCATGGTGCAGATCAGAGAGCTCAGACGAGAGGACCAAACGAGACGCCGGACATCGCGGACGGTCGCCGTCGTCGCTGGAACAGTCGCGGTCGCGGGCGTGGGATGGCTGGCCCTCTCACAGCTTGGAAGTGACGGTGCCGAGCCACAGCCAATGTCGCCGCCGGACGTGGTAGCCACGACACCAGATCCCGATGCCTCGAGCGTCAAACTCGCTCCTGGTCAGACGGTTGGCACCGGAGTACAGCCGCCGCTGGTGGCCAAGGCACCCGAGTCGTGGGCGGTCTGGAAGGACGGCGCCTTTGTCTGGCTGGACGCTGACGGCTCCCAGTCGACCATGACCCATGTCGCGATCAGTGGCCCAATCCTGGAAGTGTTTGACCCCGAGCAGCGGACCGGTGTCCCGATCCCTCCGGGCGGGTACGCAGAGTGGCTACGTGAAAACCCCACGCTCGACGTGATCGACGACCGAATGGTTTTGGTCGATGGTCAGCGCTGGCCGCAGCTGACGATCGGAATGGCTGACGATGCACACGGAGCCCAGTTCCGTCTGGGGAGAACGTCTCACAACCCCCTTCCGCGCGAGGAGTGGCCCGATTACAACCGCGATGAGGTCGTCACGGAGACAGTGATCGAGGTGAGAGGCAAGACGATGGTGGTATCTGCTGTCGGAACGCCCTTCGATTCGGCGGGGCAGGATGAGCTGGAGAAGGGTCTCGCCCTCGTGCTGTCCACGATGAAACTGCCGAACTGACCGATGGTGGGGCGGTTCAACCGCGCGCTTCTCCCATCGCGCCGGCGTCCCGCCACCACCGCTCGATCGCCATGGACGCCATCGTGAATGCTTCACTGCGCGCTAGGAAGTCAGGACTGACGCGTCGCACGGGAGTGGCTATCGGCCCCGAGTCGCGAACCGTGATCACCACGAGATCACCCTCGGTGGCGTCCGCACCGCCACGAGTGCGAGTCGATACGCCGGTGACCAGTCGCCACGGATAGACCTTGACGTGTCGCATGGTCATGATGCGCACCCCCGCATCGTTGACGTACACGCCCACCGCCAGGAATCGGGTCACCAGGATCGCGAGTCCAGCCGCGGGCAAGCCGAAGATCAAGGCGTAGGTGAACCGCGGGATGATCGGCCCAGGGCTGAGCAGCGCACTCATGGCGAGCATCGTGGGCAGTGCCGTGATGATCAGGCCCAGACAGGTGACCATCCACCTCATCGGGCCGGGTCGGTACGGCCGGATCCATTTGACCTGTCGGTAATCGGCCCCTACGGGACCTTGAGGTCGGTCGGGCCAGAACTTCCAGCCCGTGAACCAGGTGCTCATACGCTCATTGTGCTGCTAGCCCACCGATGTCATGGACGCGCGGGTTCGTCGGAGTCATCATCGGACTCCAGCGACGTCGCGAGACGCACCTGGCGCAGCTCGGTGTCCTGCTCTGGGTCGGAATCACCTTCGGCAAGCGAACGAAATGCACCGTCAGCAACCCATCCGGAGGCCTCGAAAAAACGCCGGGTTGCGTCGTCACCGCTGGCGACCCACGTCACTGCCTCCCGCTCGCCCGCGTCCCTGGCCGTCTGCATCGCCGCGATCAAGAGACGTGACCCATGTCCGCGTCCCCGCCACTCGGGGTCTACAGCGAGAACGACGAGCTCGACGCAGTGGTTGCCGTCAAGGTCGGGGTCGGACGCCGGAGCGAGGGCCGCGACACCCCGCACCGTCTCGCTCTCGGCGGAACGGTCGACGGCGATCCAGCTGCGATGTCGCTTGGTCGGCGGCACGGTGATGGCGTGCTCCCACGAGCGTTCCATGTGGGTGACATCGGGTGGAGCTGGAAGACCGAGGACTTCAGCGGCCGCGCTCCAGCTGCGGTGCTGCACCGCGGCGAAGTCTTCGGCATCGATGAGGCGGGCAGGTCTGACGAACGGTTGCCCCTCGGAGCTGTCGGTCGAACCCATGCCGTCATCCTCGCAGCGGACGCGACGGGGCGCGTCAGTGGTCGTCGCGGTGCGCACCTACGCTCGTCGGGTGCGTGTTGTCGTGGTCGGCCTCGGTGTGATGGGGCTGTCGGCTGCTGCCGAGCTCGCTGCACGAGGTCACGAGGTCACGGCGATCGATCGAGGCGACATCGGCAATCGGTTGGCGTCGTCGTCCGGAGCATCGCGGATCTATCGGCTGGCTCAGCCCAACCCTGGTTTGGTGCGCATGGCGATCTGGAACCACGAGCTCTGGGACCGCCTCGAGCGCAGCGCGGGCCGGCCCCTGCGGTGGCAGCGTGGACTGATCTGGTGCGGCGAGACCGGCCGGGGTGTGGCGGCAGCGCTGGCTGGAGAGGGCGTCGAGCACGAGGTGCTGGACGAGGAGCGACAGCGCGAGATCTTCCCTGAGCTGCGTTGGGTGCCGGACCGTTTCGCGGTGTGGCAGCCGGACGCCGGTGCCGTGATGGCCGACCAAGCGCTAGGTGCGGTGGCGAACTTGCTGCAGCGGAGCGGTGGTCGCCTCGTGACGAAGACATCGGTGGCGACCATCGTGCCCACGGCGTCCGGCGTCGAGGTGAGCGCTACACACGGCGACGAGAAACTGACGTACCAAGCCGACCGCGTGGTGCTCACGGCGGGTCCGTGGGCACAAGCGATGCTGGCCGACCTCGGGGTCGACGTCGCACTGACGCCCTACCTCGAACAGATCACGTACGTGCGGGGCGGCGATGCAGTTCCTTGGTCAGATCGCCCCTGCGTGATCGCACCTCCCGACAACTTCTCTTCATTCGGCTTCTACGCGATGCCGACTCCGGGGATCGGCTACAAGATCGGCATCGACGACACCGTCGGTCGGTTCGACCCAGCAGCACCCGACCGTGCACCGGTTGCGTCACGCGAGATCGAGGCGGTCGACCGCATCCGGCTCGAGATACCGGGCTTCGATGCCACTCCGATCCGGTCGGAGGTCTGCGCCTGGACCGACTCGCCCGACGGTGAGTTCGTGATCGACCGGGTCGGCGACGTGATCTTCGGCTGCGGCGACTCCGGCCAGGGCTTCAAGTTCCTGCCGATGTTCGGCCACGTGTTCGCTGACCTGGTCGAAGACCGACCGCTTCCGGACGCCGTCGCCGCGGACATCGCAGCGCTCGGTATGGCGCGATTCGGACACTCCGAGAGGGCAAGCTAACGGGTCATTCGAAGCGTCGGGGTCGCGGTCTAGTGTGTGCCATATGACGACCCCCTCGACTGTTGCTGACTCCACCATCTCGCTGAGCGACTCATCGAGCGGCGCAGAAATCAGGTTCCGCAGTGACATGACCGTCGAGCTGGTGCGGTCGTCGGCGAAAGACGCCGACGTGTTGTTTGCGGCACGAGTTTCGACACTGGGCGAGCAGTCGTTAGATGAGGTCGACAGCGACGCAGAGCGGTCTGCTGGGCTGATTCGTTTCCTCATGCGTGACCGGCACGGGTCACCTTTCGAGCACAACTCGATGACGTTCTACGTGCAGGCACCGATCTTCGTCTTCCGTGAGTTCATGAGGCATCGCATCGCCTCGTACAACGAAGAGTCCGGCCGCTACCGCGAGCTGAATCCGGTCTTCTACGTGCCAGCACCAGAGCGCAAGCTCGTCCAAGAGGGCAAGCCAGGACACTACGTGTTCGTCGACGGCACTCCCGAACAGCACGCCACCGTGGTCGAACAGACCAAGCAGTCGTGCACCGCCGCCTATGAGGCCTATCAGCGCATGCTGGCCGCAGGTGTCGCACGCGAGGTCGCGCGCGGCGTTCTTCCGGTGGCTACTTACTCCTCCATGTACGTGACGATGAACGCCAGGTCGTTGATGAACTTCCTTTCCCTTCGCACCAAGCGCGAGGGATCGGCCTACCCGTCGTACCCCCAACGTGAGATCGAGATGGTGGCCGAGCAGATGGAGCGTCTCTGGGCACCATTGATGCCGGTCACCCACGCGGCGTTCGAGGCGTGCGGTCGAGTGTCGCCCTGACCGGTAGCCCTGCTCTGAAGTACTGCCTCTGTAGCCCTGACTCTGTAACACAGCGCCGATCCTGAGCGATCACCCGATGACCCCGTCACCGACCGACCCCCCGAGCGGCTGGTGACGGGGTCCTTCACGCTCACAGCCGCGCCGGGCCGATAGCCTGGCTGCCATGACCCAGCCGTACACAGCTTCTCGGGCACCGCTGGGCCGCGTGATCACCGCCATGGTGACGCCCTTCCGCGACGACTTGTCGCTCGATCTGGACGCCGCACAGCGGCTGGCCGCTTACCTGGTCGACCAAGGCAACGATGGGCTCGTCGTCAACGGGACGACTGGTGAGTCGCCAACGACAACTGACCACGAGCAGCAGCTGATGGTCCAGGCGGTGGTCGAGGCGGTGGGAGACCGCGCAATGGTGATCGCGGGCGCGTCGAGCAACGACCCCGTCCATGCCAGCGAACGAGCCCGGCTCGCCGCCAAGGCGGGTGCTCACGCGCTTCTGGTGGTGTCGCCGTACTACAACAAGCCGCCGCAAGAGGGCGTCCTCAAGCACATGACGATCGTTGCTGACTCCACTGAGCTCCCAGTGATGATGTACGACATCCCAGGGCGCACCGGTGTGGCAATTGATGTCGAGACCATGGTGCGTGCAGCCGAGCACGACAAGATCGTCGCAGTGAAAGACGCCAAGGGGGATCTCGGTGCCGCGTCCTGGGTGCTGGCCCGCACCGATCTGGCCTGGTACTCCGGTGAAGACATGCTCAACCTTCCGCTGTTGAGCATTGGTGGCACCGGCGTGGTCAGCGTTGCCGCGCACCTGGTGGCACGCAGGATCAGCGACATGCTCGCCGCATTTGAAGCCGGCGATGTGATCCTGGCGTCCAGACTGCACCTCGGCCTCGTACCCGTGTACACCGGAATCTTCCGAACCCAAGGGGTCATGACCGTGAAGGCAGCACTGTCGCAGCTTGGTGTGATCGGGGGAGCGGTTCGTCCACCGCTGGTCGACCTCACCCAAGACGAGTTCGCCAGGTTGACGCTCGACCTGGCCGACGGTGGCGTCGAGGGCTTCGCCGCATGAGTGCTCGATGAGCCATCCGCATCCAGAGTTGAACGCTCCTTCGCCGCGCCCCGAGGGTGCTCTGCGGATCGTGCCGCTCGGCGGCCTCGGCGAGATCGGTCGCAACATGACCGTCTTCGACTTCGACGGCAAACTGCTCATCGTCGACTGCGGAGTGCTGTTTCCCGAGGACGACCAGCCCGGCATCGACCTGATCCTTCCTGACTTCGACTACGTCCGTGACCGCCTCGACGATGTCGTCGG
Organism: Actinomycetes bacterium; assembly: GCA_045807485.1. Classification (GTDB taxonomy): domain Bacteria; phylum Actinomycetota; class Actinomycetes; order JAHEKZ01; family JAHEKZ01; genus JAHEKZ01. The sequence continues at coordinate 818 of JBJMHG010000322.1, read as the reverse complement.
AGTGGTGCTGACCCACGGACACGAAGACCACATTGGAGCGGTGCCCTATCTGCTCCGTGAGCGTGCCGACATTCCCCTGATCGGCTCACGACTGACTCTGGCGTTGGTCGAGGCGAAGCTGCGTGAGCATCGCATCCAGCCGGTCACGGTGACCGTCGCAGAGGGCGACCGTACGACATACGCGCCGTTCGACCTCGAGTTCATCGCGGTGAACCACTCGATTCCAGACGCGTTGGCGGTCGCCATTCGCACTCCGGCAGGTCTGGTGGTCCACACCGGCGACTTCAAGATGGACCAGCTTCCGCTCGACGGACGCGTCACTGACCTCCGCGCTTTTGCCCGGCTGGGAGACGAGGGCGTCGACCTGATGCTGGTCGACTCGACCAACGCTGAAGTGCCGGGCTTCGTCACGTCCGAGAAAGACATCGTCCCTGTGCTCGAGCGGGTGTTCGCGGCGAGCAAGCGTCGGGTGATCGTGGCGTCCTTCGCCTCGCACGTTCACCGCATTCAGCAGATCATCGACGTCGCACGCAATGACGGCCGCAAGGTGGCGTTCTTTGGACGCTCGATGGTGCGCAACATGGGAATCGCCCGAGACCTCGGGTATCTCACGATCCCCGGTGACACCGTGATCGACGTCAAGACCCTCGAGGACTATCCAGACGACGGTGTAGTGCTGATTTGCACCGGCTCGCAAGGTGAACCGATGGCGGTGCTGTCTCGCATCGCTGGGCGTGACCACAGCATCGTGCTCGGCGAAGGGGACACAGTCATCCTGGCGTCCTCACTCATCCCCGGTAACGAAAACGCGGTGTACC
>JBJMHG010000321.1:0-3595 GCA_045807485.1 Actinomycetes bacterium | reverse complement strand
ATATTGGGATTGCTGATCCGCGAACCCACACCGATTCGCCTCGCCAACCTTTCTGACCACCCTGCGTCCGTCGGCTTCCCCCAGCACCACCCACCAATGAGCACCTTCCTGGGTGTTCCGGTGCGTGTGCGGGACGTCGTGTTCGGAAACCTGTACCTCACCGAAAAGCGGGGAGGCGGCGAGTTCACCGAGCGCGATGAACGACTGGTCATCACTCTTGCCGCCGCAGCGGGCGTCGCCATCGACAACTCTCGCCTCTATGCGTCGGTTGAACGCCGGGCCCGTTGGCTCCGCGCATCATCAGATGTCGCTTCACTGGCGTTGCTTGGCGCGACTAGCGACGAAGTGCTCGATGCAGTCGTGGAGCGAGCGTGCGAGGCCTCCGAAGCCGTCGTTACGCTGTTGATCGAACCGGACGGTGCAGGGGTTGGCCGAGTTGCGAGGTCCGTCGGCACCGAAAGCGTCACGAAGACGCTGATTGGTCGATCCGTACCGATGGACGGCAACGATCTCGCGGTAGTTGATGACCTGCTGGACCAACCCGGGGCGTCCACTCACGCGATCCAGCTACCGGTTCGTACGGTGCAGAACCGGTACGGAACCCTGGTCATGGTTTCGTTCGCAAGTCGCTGGAGTGAACTGAACGGTGGGTCGATGGCCGCACGTTCCTTCGGTGATCAGGCTGCCTTAGCGATTGGACTGACCCGGGCACGTGCAGAGCACGATCGATTGACGTTGCTCGAAGAGCGCGACCGAATCGGGCGCGACCTGCACGACCTGGTGATCCAGCGCTTGTTCGCGACCGGCATGGTCCTACAGGGCGCGCAGCGTCTCACCACCAATCCAGAGGTTGGCGACCGCATCGCCCGAGCCGTCGACGAGCTTGACCAAACCATCCGTGAAGTACGAAGCACGATCTTTGCCCTGCACAACGCCACCGAAGGTGGTGGTCTGCGTTCACAGGTCCTTCAGGAAGTCGCAGCAGGTTCGAACGCACTCGGGTTTGAACCAACCGTGAGGTTTGACGGTCCCATTGACAGCTCAGTCTCAGAGGCGGTCAGAGAGCATGTGATCGCCGCCCTCCGGGAAGCTCTTTCCAACTGCGCGCGGCATGCAGACGCTACGCAAGTTCGCGTCTCACTGTCGGTTGAGCGCGATGAAGTGGTGTTGATTGTCACCGACAACGGGCGAGGCGTCCCACTGGATGTCAGTCGCCGAAGTGGACTCGCAAATTTGGAAAGCCGGGCCGACACATCGGGGGGCCGCTTCACCATTGGACCGGCGGCCGACGCTCAGGGGGCTGCCAAAGGCACGCGCGTGACCTGGCGAGCTCCTACCGGTGGTCTTGCTACCCATTGAGGCGAGGTTCTCACTCTGCGTGAGAAAGCGCGTCCTTGAATGAGGGATGCGTCACTAACATGGGCGGCCCGCTTGACGGAGCACTCAACACCACGCACGCTGCGCAAATGTCGTCGAAGCGAACTGTGATCCCGGCGCTTGTCGGAGTCATTGCATCTGTGGGTTTGTCATGGGCGTGCGTTCCCGCGTCCGCAGGCGTTCCCGCCAAGTTGCAGGCTGAGTACACCTTCGACTCCGTCGGCGGCAATGGCAATGTGGTCGACACCACCGGACGCGGTCATCAGCTGACGTTGGCGGGCAACTATTCGACAACGGCGGGCGTGAGGACTCCTGCGGTTGCATTTGCGCCCATCAGTCGTGCGAGCACTCCACACCAGGTAGACCTGAATCCAGACGGCCGTGAGTTCGCCGTCACGGTCACCTTTCGGCTTCCGGGCGACACGAGTGGGTTGACGGATACGCCCAACCTGGTTCAGAAGGGTTTCTGGAGCGACGACGCCCAGTGGAAGATGCAGCTGGAGCCAGTCGCCGCCGCGGTGCAGTGCCGCTTCAAGGGCACGCTCGGCGCGCGACTACTGACATCTTCTGTCTCTGGTGTTGACGATGCCGCATGGCATACAGCGACGTGCTGGCGCTCTGGAAACCAGGTGGGTGTGACGGTCGACGGCGTCGACACCAGTGACATCGCAGCAACCGGCACCATTACGAACACCAGGCCCATGCTGATCGGGGCCAAGAGCCTGACCTCATCGACCGATCAGTTCTCCGGCACGATCGATTACGTCTCGGTCGCCGCGGGCAACAACGCTGCCAGGGTCAGCCGGCAAGATGCTCCTTAGCGGCCAAGGTGCCTGCGACAATTACGTGTGTTCGTGTTCGTCGTGCCGGGCGATGTATGCCGCCGCTTGAGTTCGTCGCTCCATACCCAGCTTTGCCAGCAGCGATGAGACGTAGTTCTTGACCGTCTTCTCGGCGAGATTGAGCCGATCACCGATCTGGCGGTTGGTCATTCCTTCGCCAATCAAGTCAAGGATTCGGCGTTCTTGACCGGTGAGCAAGGCAAGACGCTCGTCGTCATGAGGCTCACTGCCACGGAGTCGGCGGAGCACACGTTCAGTCGCCTTGGGGTCTAGTAGCGACTGGCCACTCGCGACCCGACGCACAGCGCCTACGAGGTCTGCACCGCGAATGTCCTTCAGCACATATCCCGCCGCCCCCGCAAGTAACGCGTCGACCATGGCCTCGTCGTCGGCGTACGAAGTCAGCATCAAGCAGTGAACGTCCGGCAGCGCGGACCGAATATCGCGACACACCTCGACCCCGTTGCCGTCGGGCAGGCGCACGTCGAGGACCGCCACGTCGGGTCGCACTGCTGGAATCCGCGCAAGGGCTTCGGCTGCTGTCGCCGCTTCCCCGACGACCTCGAGGTCGTCCTCGAGACTCAACAAGTCATGGAGTCCTCGCCGCACGAGCTCGTGGTCGTCGAGCAGGAAGACCCTGATCGAGTCGGAACCAGCCTCTGGCGCGCTCATCAAATCGTCTCCACAGCGGTATCTTCCCGCACGTTTGGTTCTGCGCTGACGCCAACCCGACCAGGCGCTCACCCAGATGGGCTAGTCCAATCGGGCCTCACCACCGGCACCATGGGAGCATCGAGAGCGTCACACAGATGACGGCAGACTCATCCGCCTAGCTGCCGTCAGAGTCCGGGCGGAGCGGTTGGACTCGCGACGCACGGGAGGGAGGCAGTTGGTGACGGCCCATCGGCACGCATCTCCGCGTCCGGCGTGGGTCGCTGCTGGCCCCGAAACGGCTGGTCGCGCTGTGCTCGCGGTGATGGTTGCCGGGGGTTTGGTCGCCGGAGGGCTGACCACCATGGCGGTCGTGGCCGGGCGCACTCTCGATGCAGCGCCCCGGCCCCAGTCTGCCGCCTCGCCGAACACCAACCCAGGTTCTAGCCAGCCTCCCCTGCAGGTGAACCCCGGCGCCGGTGGCCCCACCACGACGCCTGGGGGCGGACCGACCCAAGGGCCAGGCGGCTTGCCCCTCAGTGATGTGACCGACACGGTGACGTCTCTTGGACAGCCAGGCTCCACTACGGGCCCAACCACTGGGCCGACCACCGGTCCCACCACTGGGCCGACGACCGGTCCCACGACCGGGCCGACCACTGGGCCCACGGCCGGGCCGACCACTGGGCCGACCACGGGGCCGACGACTGGGCCGACCAATCGAC
>JBJMHG010000320.1:0-6597 GCA_045807485.1 Actinomycetes bacterium | reverse complement strand
CGGCGAGCATCTGAGCTGAGGCCAAGCAAGAAATGCGTGTCACCGAGCGACTCGAGCACCTGAGCCAGATCGTGCGCTGGCGCTCCACTCCGGCGTCCGGCACGAACAGCCCACGTCAGGAACGTTGCAGCCTCGGATTGGGCGAACTGCGCCTGAGCTTGCTCCGCCGCCAAACGTGCGTACGTCCACGTCTGCGCCGGGCGGTCGGCAAGGTGAAAGTGCCAGGCGAGGCGCTCTGCATCGTCAGCACCTTGGTCACCGGCTCGCGCCAGCAGCGCCGCACCTGCTTGTTCGTGAAGGTCGCGACGTCGGCCAAATGGCAAGGCTTGGTAGGCAACGTCTCGGTACAGGGAGTTGCGGAAGTGCAGCTGTCCGGGCCGAGCAGGGGTCAGGAAGTGCAGAAGCGGTTTGAACCGCGGAGAGCGCGGGGAGATCCACTCGTCGCCGAGCATCCTGGCCAGCAGGTCCGCATCAACTCTGGTCCCCAGAACCGACGCGAATCGAAGTATGCGGCGTTCAGTGGGCGCGAGCTTGTCGATCTCGACGGTGACCAGATCTTCGATCGTCTCTGGGAGCCCCTGGAGGTCTTGGCCGCTCCGCGCGAACGACAGCAAGCTATGCAAGAAGAGTGGGTTACCGCCGGAGCGTCGAACGATCGACTCGATGGTGGCCGGTGGAAGGGGTCGGTCTTCAGTTTCGGCGTTGACCAAGTCGATGGCTTGAGTTTCGCTGAGCGGACCGAGATGGAGGCGCAAGGTGGGTACCTCGGACGAGTCCGGGTCACTCCACCACGGTGTGTCGGCGCCCGTACGGAGAGTCAGCATCACCGACCACGGTCGTCGGTGCCGCGCGGCGTCCAGAATGCCGGCGAGAATGCCATGCGAAGCCTCGTCGAGGTTGTGAACGTCGTCAACAACGAGGACAGCAGGTCCGGGAAGGGTGAGTGCCAGAAGCTCCACGGCCGCGGCCTCCATCCGCGGCTTGCGAAACTCATCGTCCAGCTCGCTCGACTCCGGCGTCTCAGGAATGTCGACGCCGAGAACGACTCCGAGGAGTGGAAGCCAGGGCGTAAGGGTCCCATCTGAGCGTGCAGCAACTCGGGTGAGGCTCCGGAATACTTGTTCCTCGTCGGACTCATCGCTCAATCCCATGGCGCGTTTGAAGAGTCTGCGTACTGCGACATAGGGAGTCGTCGACTCATATTCGTCGCACGAGATGCGGACCAGACTGATGTCACCTGCCAACGAAGGCAGCTCAGCGACTACCCGACTGCGGCCACTCCCTCGCTCACCGTCGATCACGGTTACAGAACCGGTGCCAGCACTCGCCAGGGCAATCTGGTCCCTGAGCCGTTGAAGCTCTGCCTCTCGTGACCGGACCACTCTGTCGTCCACGGTTGCATGTTGACGCGCAGCCGCTGGACCCACGGCGCACGCTTCGATGGCACGCGTCTTGCCCTTGACCTGGAACGGGGGAACCTCGGTCACCTCGAAGTCCGTGCGGCCTCGGTCGATGACTTCCCTGGTGGCCAAGACCTGGCCGGGGTCTGCCTTTGCCATTACTCGTGCCGCCAGATTGATGGCGTCGCCCTTGACCGAGTAGGTGCGCCTGAAGGGCGGGCCGAAGTCGCCGGCGAAGACTGCGCCCCGGTTGACTCCGATGCGCAGACCTAGACGACCCTGATGTTCGATGATCTGCCGAGCAGCGCGCAGCATGCGGTCTTCGTCGTGGCCGTGGCTCACAGGAGCACCTGCGGTGAGCATCACCTTGCCGCCATCGCGATTGATGTCGGTTTCGAAGAAGGTCACGCCGAACTGATCGGTGGCCCGCTGGATGTTCGCCACGACGTCGGTGAGCGCTGAGGCCAGCGCCCTTGGCCCTTCGCTGCGGAGCAATTCGTCCGTTCCCGAAAACTCGACGAACCCGACGGAGATTGTGCGGTGCTCAGCATCGCCGGACTGCGCAAGCAGGTGGTCCCGCACCTGCCGGGGCAAGACGTCAGCGAGCCTCAACCCGTCGACGCTCTTGGCCGGCGGTACTCCCAACGTTTCGATCTTGGGCTCCGCACGCAGCAAGCGAGCGCCTTCCCTTGTTGCACCAAGACAGCGTTGTGGTACCTGCACTGCCGCATCTGCGCTCAACGCAATTTCTCCAGCGCTGGCGAGTGCCTCTGTCTCGGCCGTCAAGGACGCAGCAGGGCCGGCGATGAGTAGCTCTCGGTGGTAAGCCGGGTCGCCGACCAGAAAGAAGTGAAAGGTTCCGCTGTGGATTCCTGCGGACATGCGCAGTACGACCGACCCTGCAGAAGTCTGCAGTCGTCCGATGCTTCGCAAGGTTGCCCGCATGCGAAACGTGGCTCGCGCCGCTCGCGTGGCGTGCTCGGGTCCGTCGAAGAGCAGCAGCACGGCGTCGCCGCCCCACTTGACGAGGCCAGCTCCATCTTGATAGCCGACATCCAGTAGCGAGGCGAAGGTGCCGTTAAGAATCTCGCTCATCTCTTCGGCGCCCTCTTTACCCCGTCTTGCCAACCGCTCGGTGAGGCGCGTGAAGCCGGAGATGTCGAGGAATGCCAATGAGCCGTTTACTTCGCGGACCGTTTCCCGAGGGCTGTTTCTGAGCCAGTCAACAACGAGCCGTGGGACATAGGGGGCGAGTCGTCTGGAGTCACTCTCAAGACTCACGTCGCGCTCCTCGAGGTTGCCCAACTTCCGGCGGTTCCCATTCAACCGCGGGAAGCTGCCCTTGGCCGCGATTCGCCATTCACGGGTGCTGATCAGCGTCAAGATGCGCCGAATTTCGACCCCGGCACTCTGCCCAGGTATGGCCGTGGGCACTAACGTGTGCGGTGAACATCACCCGATCAGAGAGGTCGTCATGAGTTACGAGCAACCCATGGGCCAGCCAATGCCCCCCGACGTGAACAGCAAGAAGATCCTGTGCGGAATCATGGGAATCCTGCTGGGGGGCTTCGGCGTCCACCGGTTCATTCTCGAAGACGTGTCCGGCGGAATCATCCGGATCGTCATCACGGTCGTCACCTGCGGGCTGGGCGCGATCATCGGCCTGATCGAGGGAATCATCTACCTGACCAAGTCGGACGCGGAGTTCTACCAGACCTACATGGTCGAGAAGAAAGCTTGGTTCTAGAGGGCTCAGGTTTGGTGTACTGAGGGTTTGGTGTACTGAGGTTTGGTGTACTGAGGTTTGGTGTACTGGGCCAGGATCATGCCGATTCGGTAGGGACTGCTCGTTCGAACCGAGAGTTGTATACGCGTTCGGCCTCCGTGAAGGCGCGACTCTCGATGCGGGCCCAGTAAGTCAGGTGCACCAAAAGGGGCTCGTGGTCAGTACCGACACCGACCTGCTGGCCAGACACGAGCCAACCTTCGCGACCGGAACCTAGTCTGGATTTGTACTGGCCCAGTCTGCGCGCCACCCAGTCTTCCGGACGCCGCGGCCACCACGCTTCTGGTGCAACCCGGATGACCGACCAGCCCGGCAGCTGGACGTTTGCTTCGTGATCCCAGCTGGGACCTTCGAGCTGGTCACTCGCTTCACCCCTACAGATCCGCAGATACAAGGGAGTGCCTTCGCTGCGCAACGACGCGTCCTGCAAGTAGGCGACCACATCGGCAAGGCCTGAAAGCACCGCTGGGCTCGGTGCGCCGGGGACCAGGTCGCTTGGCATCAGGTCCATGGCGTCTCAATACCCCTGCCGTTGTCGGTTACACCCCAGCGGCGGCGTCGAGGCCGCGCGGTTCTGACAAGACCCGGCGCACGATCGGCTCAAAGAACTCCAACGACTCCCACTTGTACCTGGGATCGAAAGAGTTTTGGTCGTAGTACTCGCAGAAGTCGACAGTGGCTTGGTAGTACGGATGGTCCTTCCAACGATCCCTTGCGTTGGGGTCAGCGCCCATGTGCTGGAAGTAGTACACCCCCTGGAAGACGCCGTGATGCTTCACGATCCAGTAGTTCTTCTCGGACACGTATGGACGCAGTACTGCCGCTGCCACCTCGGAGTGGTTCGCGGGTGCGAGGTAGTCACCGATGTCGTGCAGCAGCACGCACACGATCGTCTCGTCGTCTTCGCCCGCCCGAAGAGCTCGAGTGGCCGCTTGCAGTGAGTGTTCGAGGCGTGAGATCTGGTAGCCGACCGAGTCGTCCATCGTCCGCAACCAACCCAGGACGCGATCGGCGAAGTCGTCCATCTGCTCGGACTCGAGTTCGTTGAGCAGTTCGTAGTCTTCTTTGGTCCCATCCTTCATTGCGGTAAACGAAACCGTTCGCGTCTCGACGCTCACGCCAAGTTCCTTCCGTTTGAGGGCAGCGGCTTGTGGGTTCCGCTCAGAACGTTGAGTCGGTCCATCAAGTCGTCGTACTCCATATACACGTCCTGCAGGTGTCGAGCCCCGCTATCGGGGTCGAACGCGAGGCGTCCATGCAGGACTCGGTGACCATGGACCGTGAGCAGGTCGCCGGTCTCGGTCTTGAAGACGAACTTGTAGTGCGGGCTGTCCAGCATTCGACCGAGTATGCGGTATGCCTCGTAGAACGCGCCGACATCGTCAAACGATGCTTGCAGCGGCAGTGCCAGCTGGTTGGAGAACCGGAAGGTCTTGACTCGTCCGAACGTGTCCAGCTGCACGATCGGCGCAGTGGCCCTGGTGTCTTCGTCCTCGCTGTAGAGCTGCCATGTCACCGGAATTCGACAGAGGGTGTCGAAGGCCTCTGGGTTCTCGGCGCGCAGGTCGGCGAGAACTCGCCAGCCGTCGACCAATGTACTTTCCCCACCGGTGGACTCGTTCACCAAGAAGTGCAGGAGTTGGATGCTGGGCGGCCAGTGATAGCTCGGCAGGTCGCTGTGCGGCTTCAGCTCGAGAGCGGTGTGCGCGACGTTGTAACCCTTTGGGTCGTGCCTCACGTTGTGGACGCGTTCAAACGCTGTTTCGCGCACATGACCGATGGCTTCGGCGAACCGGGCGACTTCGCCGTCGACGGACGGAGTGTGTGTGACGATGGCAGCGCCGTACTCACGCACCGCCTCGAGGTACCTCAGCTGCACGTCCGGCTTGCCGACCACGTCGGCGTGTTCGAACCGGGGGAGTGAGGAAAGCTCTGAGGTCCACAGCGTGACGGTGTAGTTCAGGGAGTCGGACCCGTTTGAGTAGTCGTTCTCGTGCAGCCACGACAGGCTGTAGCTGGAGGTGTGCCCGTCGTTCCACTCCACCACCAGCACCGACCCACCATCAGCCAACGCCGCCTCGACCGGTGCGATGTCTTCACCGATCGTTGCAGTAAACAGCCGCCGTTCACCCGACTGTGCGACACGGCACTCATCACACCAACAGTTGTCGCGCAGCCAGATGTAGTGGAACTTGGACGCCTTGTCAGCCGCCGTCAACGTGAGATGTCGGTCGCTGAGCGCCAATGCAACAGTCGGTCCGCGTCCGGACAGCGTCTGCGCCTGCTGGGTCATACACGACTCCTCGCTGGATGCCCCAGTCTCGCCCGAAGCGGGTTCGCTGACAAGCCATTCAGTCAGAGTCGGTCACGTCACCGATGCTCAGGTGTTTGACCATGCATCCGCGATAGCGGTGACATGTCGAATGTCAGTGCCGCAGCAACCGCCCACGACCCGGAGCCCGGGGAAGCGCGAGCGGAGGCCGGAGTAGCCGGTGGCCAGCTCAGCCGGGTCACCGGCGTCCAGCTCTTCGGCCTCGTCGAGCTCGGCGTGGCTCAAGCGGGACGCGTTCGCACGCAATGCGCCAACCCGATCCAGCCACGACTCGTCGGACCCGGGAAGCCCGGACGCGATGTGCTCCGGATGCGCGCAGTTGACCATGTACCAGGCGACCGACGAGCCGGTCGCTTCGTCGACGCGCTGGATCGCTTCACCGAGCGGGGTGCCAGAGGGTAAGCGCCCGTCGGTCTCGACGGTGAAACCGATCACCGCCGGGACACCGCGCTCGGCTGCCGCCGCCGCCACCCCGATTCCCTCCTCGACGTATGAGTAGGTGAACGAGGTGACCAGGTCGACCCCCGCATCCGCGAAGTCCCCGATCTGCTGACCGTGGTAGTCGGCGGCTTCCTGGTTGCTCATGGTCTTGCCTGGCACGTATCCATCGCCACGTGGACCGATGCAGCCGCTGATCAGCGAGCCACCAGAGCCCGTGCGCGTGGAACGAGCCTGCTCAGCCATCTCGACCGAGTCATGCGCGATGCGCCTGAGATCGTCTCGCGAGTAGCCCAACTCTGCGCCCCAGTCGGGGTTGGCGCGCCAGGTTGGCGTCTCGATGATGAGACCCGCGTTGTGCTGATCGGCCAGGGCTCGGAAGTCGTTCATGTACTCGGTGAGATGACGGCGTCCGGAGTCGTCGTCGAGCAACGGAAAGGCTGCGAACGCGGGTAGGTCAACGCCGCGCTCGAAGACCAGCACGGTCTCGATGCCAGCGTCGGTGATGACGAGGTCGTCTGAGAGCAGTTCAGCTACTGGAGTTGTTGTCATGACACCCATTACAGCGCCCAGGTCTCGTTGGGAACTTGGAGAGACGCTGAGGATTACCTGAGGATCGCTCGACTCACGCCGGGCCGTCG
>JBJMHG010000319.1:0-10071 GCA_045807485.1 Actinomycetes bacterium | reverse complement strand
CGAGGACATCTTCACCGCCTCACGACACTTCGAGGATGAGGTGCAGATGCTCGTCATGAACGCCGCCCGCGCAGGATCATCAGCGCGACGTGCGCTCGGAGGCTGACGGCGTCAACCTGGTGTGCACTCGGCGAGCCCGGGCGTCAACGGGGTGTGCACTCGGCGAGCTCGGGCGTCAACGGGGTGTGCACTCGGCGGGCACTAGTGGCCGGTGAGCAGAGACATTGCGCGGTCGAGCACCCTGGCTGGTTTGCCGGTGTGCTGCTCGCGACGGTCAACCCAGTCGGCAAGCCGAAATCCGGCGTTGATGCCGATGAATCGCAATGGCTCTGGTTCGAAGTCGCGCGACTTGTGTCCCACCCACGGGAGTGTCGTCAGGTCGGTGTCGCGACGCAGGATCAAGTCAGCCAGCGTCCGTCCCGCGAGGTTCGTCAAGGTGACTCCGTCGCCGGCGTATCCGCCCGCCGTGGCGAAGCCCGATGCTCGATCGAAACGCACCGAGGGGAACCAGTCGCGCGGGACGCCGAGCACGCCACCCCACCTGTGCGTGACGGCAACGTCCTGCAGCGCTGGGAACAGCTGCACCAGACTCCGATGGAGTGAGTCGTGGACGCCGCGCGGGTGCTCGTACGCCGGGTCGATCGATGACCCCCAGTGGTACGGCGCTCCCCGTCCACCCAATGCGATCCTTCCGTCAGCTGTGCGCTGGGCGTAGATGAGGAATCGGCGATCGTCGTTCAGCGTCTCGCGCTCGCTCCAGCCGATCTGCTTCCACACGTCGTCCGAGATCGGTTCGGTGGCGATCATCAGGGAGTAGATCGGGATCAGTGCACGACGGTATTGCTGCAGCGATGCTGTGTAACCCTCGAGGGCGCGAACGACCACCTCGGCGCGGACGGTGCCACGCTCGGTGATGACCCTGCCCGGCTCGATCGCGGTGACCTCGGTCTCCTCGAAGATCGTCACACCGTGCCGTTCGGCCGCTTCCGCCACGCCGCGCACCATTCGCGCCGGATGTATGGCCGCGCAGTGGGGGATGAACAAACCGGCGAAGACGCCGTCGGCATTGATGCGCGCCGTCGCCTCCGCTCGGTCGAGCCACATCAAGTCGTCGTCGCTCTGGTCCCACGACCGCGCATGTGCAAGTTCTGCCTCGAGTCGTTCTCGCTGCAGTGGCGAAGTGGCCAGCTTCAGGTACCCACCCTTCGCGTAATGGCCGTCGATGCCCTCCTCCGCGGCCACAGCGCCCACGACGTCCACTGACGCGTTCGCCTCGCGCTGGAACCTGAGAGCCTCGCCTCGGGACGACTCTTGCGCGACCTGCTCCCAGCTCGCCGGCAGCAGTCCGGACGCCCAGCCGCCATTGCGTCCGGACGCCCCAAAGCCCGCGAAATCCTTCTCCAGCACCACGATGCGAAGCGTGGGGTCGAGCTTGGCTAGGTAGTAAGCGGTCCAGAGGCCGGTGAAACCAGCACCAACGATGGCGATGTCCGCGTCGGTGTCTCCCGGAAGTGCTGGTCGCAATGAGTCAAGGTCGCCGTCGGGAAGTGAGTCGTGCCAGAACGAGATGGATCGGCGTGTCATGTCCTCACTCTACTTTCCGTATCACCATACGGTATAACGGGGGATGTGATGGAGGTCAAGCGCAAGGGCCGGCCGCCCGAGCACGACCGTGCTCGGTTGCTACGGGCGGCCCGCGCGGTCGCCGCCGAGCGCGGGTTCGACGCCCTGCGATTCACGGACGTCTCGAGGGCAACCGGGGTGCCGGTGAGCTCGCTGCAGTACGCCTTCGGGACGCGGGAAGCGTTGGTTCGCGAAGTTTTGCGGGCGGGAGTCGCTGAAGAGCTTGACCGATTGCGCCGCGAGATCGATCACGAGCGTGATCCGTGGCGGCGGATTGAGCGATTCATCCGAATGGGAATCTCAATCGACGACGAGCGTCGGCGTGAAGGGTGGTTACTGTGGATGGAGTACTGGCGGGCCGCTTTGCGAGATGAGGAGCTTCGCGAGGAGTCCGGTGCGACCACGCGAGGCTGGCGGACTCTGCTGACCCGAGCGGTTGACGATGGCGTGACGCTGGGTCGGTTCTCGATCGCTGGTTCAGCTGAGGACGCGGCCGCGTCGTTGGTCGCCCTGGTCGATGGCATGTCGCTGCAGGTGCTGGTGGGCGATGATCGGATGAAGTCAGCGCGGGCAACTCGAGCCGCCATGCGTTCCGCAAAGCGAATCCTCGGCATGGACGCCGTGTGACAGCGATCCTCCTTGCGCTTGGCTCATCAGTGGCCTACGGCTTGACCGACTTTCTCGGTGGTCTCGCTGCCCGTCGCGCACACATCTTCCTGTTGGGCAGCCTCACGCAACCGCTGGGTCTGGTCGTGCTGCTGGTCATCGCGCCCTTTGTCGGTGGCGAGATCACCGGTCAGGTGTGGTTCTGGGGTGTTGTTTCTGGTCTTGGCGGAGCCTTGGCGTATGTCTCCTTGTTCCGTGCTTTGGCCATCGGACCGATGAGCGTTGCATCCCCTATTTCGGCGATCATCGCCGTCGTTCTTCCAGTTCTCGCCGGCGTTCTGTTCGGAGAGCGCCTGCCAATCGTTGGATGGCTCGGCATCGGGCTTGGGATTGTGGCGGTTCTCATGGTGAGCCAAGTGCATGAGGACGCCCCACACCCGGTGTCGCTCCAAGTTCTTCTGCTCTCGATCGCAGCCGGTGTCTTCATCTCGGTGTTCTTGGTGGCGTTGGAACGAGCTCCCTCCGACAGTGGCCTGTGGCCAATCGTCATAGTGCGAATCGTGACATCCACGCTGCTGCTCGTTGCTGCACTGACATCGAGGGTCATGGCTCGGCCACCTCGCGACGTGCTGCTGTTGGCGTCAGCTTCCACGTTGCTCGACGTGCTCGCGACCGTCGCGTTCATGCTGGCGACCCGCGAGGGGTTGCTCACGGTTGTCGCGGTGATCACTGCTCTGTACCCAGCGGCCACCGTCCTCATGGCCCGCCTGGTGTTGAAAGAGCACCTGCAGTCAATGCAGCGCCTTGGGCTGCTGTTGGCAGCCGTATCGGTCGGCGTTCTTGCCGCAGTGGCGTAGATGAGGTAGATCATCAAGCGGCCTAGGGCCACAGGTGAAGGTCAGGACGACTTAGGCCGAAGCAGACATGTGGCCACCGCACTCCCAGAGTTCCCAGAGCCGCAGGGCCAAGGCGCTGCCGGAGCGTCTGCGCAGGACCAGGTTCGGGTCATGGTCGTCGACGACTCGTCCACCATCCGCGAGCTCATAGCGCTGAACCTTGGGCTCGAGGGGTACGACGTCGTGACGGCTGAGGACGGCCAAGAATGCCTTCGTCTGTTGTCCGAGGTGGCTATGGGACGGGCGCCTGCACCGCAGCTACTCTGCCTGGATGTTGTGATGCCAGGACTGGATGGCGTAGAGCTCACTGCGAAGCTGAAGGCGACGCCATCGACAGCAGACATCCCGATTCTCATCGTCAGTGCCTCCGCGCAGCGACGTGACTTCGAGTTGGCTCAGGGCGCAGGTGCTGACGGTTACCTGACCAAGCCGTTCGCGCCAGATGACTTGCTCGCAGAGGTGGAACGCCTGATATCGATGCGACGCACCTGAACGAGACGCACCCAAAGTGCTCTGCCAGGATCTCGCGCATGAGAGCAGTCGCGGTGGTCGCCTCGCTGGTACTCACACTGCTGGCGGTAGTCGTGGGGCTAGCCAAGGTGCAACGCCTACCTGCATCGCTCGAGGTGCGTGATCGGGCGCGACTCACTTCAACGGTCTGGAACGTCACCGGATGGATCGAGCTGATCGCGGCAGCCGGACTGGTGCTTGGCATCTTCGTCGCACTCGAGCTTGCGCTGGCCTCGGCCGTTGTACTGCTGATCAGTTACGTGGCTCTCGCCGTGCGGCAGCTGACGCAGCGGCTCAACGTGTCTGAGTCGGTGCCGGCGCTCGGGCTGTCGGCTCTCGCCGCCGTAACAGTCGCCTCGATCATCATCTCCGGCTAAGCATCACTACCCTTGGTTCGGTGACCCCCACCGAACTGTCCGCCGCACTGTTGTCGGTTCTTGACGCCGTGATCGCGTCCGGCGACCTGTCGGTGGAGGGTGGGCGACGTCCCACTGCTGTGACGGTGGAACGGTCGAGATCTGCTGACCACGGCGACTACGCCACCAACGTGGCGATGCAGCTGGCCAAACCCACCGGGCTTCCTCCGCGTGAGGTGGCCGAAGTTCTCGCTCCGCACATCTTGGCCCTGCCCGGTATCGCGTCGGTCGAGGTAGCCGGCCCCGGATTTCTGAACATCACCCTCGAAGCCGCAGCGCAGGGCGAGCTGGCTCGGACGATCGTGCAAGCGGCCAATGCCTTCGGCGGAAATGACTCGTTGCAGGGGCTCAACGTCAACCTCGAGTTCATCAGTGCCAATCCCACTGGCCCACTCCACCTCGGACACACCCGCTGGGCAGCAGTGGGTGACGCCCTGGCGAGGGTCCTCGAAGCGTCTGGCGCCAAAGTGATCCGCGAGTTCTACATCAACGACCGCGGCGTCCAGATGGACCGGTTCGGTGAGTCGGTCAAAGAAGCTGCTCATGGACGGCCGGCGCCCAAGGACGGCTATCACGCTGGATACATCACAGATCTCGCTGCCGCGATCATCGCTGACCGCCCGGAGCTGCTCGAGCTCCCTGACGAGGAGCAGATGGTCGCCTTCCGTGAAGAGGGCTACGCCCGACAGCTGAAGCTGCAGCAAGAGGTGCTGGCTCTGTTCCGCACGGAGTTCGACGTCTGGTACTCAGAGCGCAGCCTCTACGAGAGTGGGGCTGTCGAACGCGGCCTTGTGAAGCTGCGCGAAATGGGGCATGTCTTCGAACAAGAAGGAGCCTTGTGGCTTCGCACGACCGACTTCGACGACGACAAGGATCGCGTGCTGGTCAAGAGTGATGGTGAGACCACCTACTTTGCGTCCGACACCGCGTACTACGTCGACAAACGCGCTCGTGGGTTCGATCTGAACATCTACCTACTTGGTGCTGACCACCACGGATATGTCAATCGGCTGCGCGCCATGGCGTCGTGCGCCGGTGACGACCCAGACGTCAACATCGAGGTGCTGATCGGGCAGCTGGTCAAGATGTATCGCGGTGGAGAAGAGGTCAGGCTCTCCAAGCGGCGCGGTGACATCGTGACTTTGGAGGACCTTGTCGACGAGGTCGGCGTTGACGCGGCCAGGTACACCCTGTGCCGGTACCCCGTCGACTCGCCCCTCACGCTGGATCTCGACCTGCTGGTGCGCCAGACCAACGACAACCCCGTGTACTACGTGCAGTACGCACATGCACGGATCGCCTCGCTGCTACGTAACGCTGTTGACCTCGGCATAGAGGCCGACGTCGAGGGCTTCGATCCTGCGTTGCTTTCGCATGACAGAGAGGGCGATCTACTGCGTGTTCTCGGAGAGTTTCCCAGGGTTGTAGCCAGCGCGGCAGAGCTGCGTGAGCCACATCGAGTTGCCCGCTATCTCGAGCAATTGGCCACCGCATATCACAGGTTCTACGACAGTTGTCGGGTACTGCCACGCGGCGATGAGGAGACCACCGACATCCATCGCGCTCGACTCGTGCTGTGCGCTGCGACCCGACAGGTACTGGCGAACGGCCTCGATCTGCTGGGCGTCTCAGCGCCTGAGCGCATGTAGGCGGCACAAATGAACGAGGGCAAGCGTGGCCGCATCGCAGTCACTCCGGCTCGAGTGCTGTGGGTCGTGCTCGCCATCATTGCGGTCGTCTTGATAGCCCAGAACTCCAACGACACCGAGATCGACGTGTTCGGGTGGACCATCCAAGCTCCGCTCTTTGTCGTGATCGTCGCGTCGATGTTGATCGGCTGGGGCTTGGGCACGCTCGGCATCCAGGCCTGGTCGTGGCGGCGCCGCAGGTTCGGAGCCAAGCGGGCCGACGACGCCTCGGACTAGGGCACTACGCTTTCGGCTCCGTTTGGTCCCGCAGTTCCCACTCGTTGATGACTTCGCAAGGAGCTAGCCCGATGCGCGCCCATCCCGCCGGTCCTCGGCATGCCGAGCTGGTCAGCGACTCGATGCCGGCCGCACCACCGGCGGACCTCAATGCGTTGTCACAGCACGTTTGGCCAATCGGGTTGGAGCGTGCGGCGTCCGGAGAGCTGGTGCTCAACGGTCGTGATATTCCCTCACTGGTACGCGAAAGCGGGACGCCGGTCTTTCTGCTCGACGAAGCGGACTTCCGCAGCCGCGCTCGGGCTTATGCCAGGGCGTTCACCGGCGCAGACGTGTTCTATGCCAGTAAGGCGTTCAGCAGCGTGGCGCTGCTCTCGTGGGTCGCCGAAGAAGGACTCGGTCTTGATGTAGCCACGGGCGGTGAGCTGGCCGTCGCCGAGCGCGCCAAGTTTCCGATGGAGCAGGTCCTCTTTCACGGGAACAACAAGTCGGTTGGCGAGCTAAACCGTGCGGTCCAGCTCGGTGTCGGTCGAGTCGTCATCGACTCGACGGAAGAGATCCGGCGGTTGGCCCGCTGTGCTGAAGAGGCGGGAATCCGGCAGCGGGTGCTTCTGCGGGTCACCGTCGGTGTCGAGGCGCACACACACGAGTTCATCGCTACTGCACATGAAGACCAGAAGTTTGGCTTCTCGCTGGCGTCTGGAGCTGCCGCTCGTGCGCTCGATCTCGTGCTTCTGCAACCGTCACTGGAGTTGGTAGGGGTGCACTCGCACATCGGCTCGCAGATCTTCGACACGTCTGGATTCGAGGTAGCGGCGCACCGGACGGTGGGGTTGCTAGCCGACCTTCGGAGTCGCCACGGCATCGAGCTGCCAGAGCTGAACCTCGGTGGCGGGCTCGGTATTGCCTACGTCGACTCCGACGATCCGGCCGATGTCGCTGAGGTCGCGGCGAATCTGCACCAGATTCTCGAGCGTGAATGCCGAGCGTATGAGCTTCCCGTTCCGAGGTTGGCAGTCGAGCCGGGTCGCGCGCTGGTAGGTCCGAGCATGGTGACCGTCTACGAGGTTGGCACGATCAAGCATGTCGAACTCGACGCCGGGGCCTTTCGCACCTATGTCAGCGTCGACGGGGGAATGAGCGACAACCCTCGCACCTCGCTGTACGACGCGAACTACACCGTCGCTGTTGCAGATCGTCATTCTGACGCGGCGCCGATGCTCGCCCGCGTGGTCGGCAAGCACTGTGAGAGTGGTGACATCGTCGTTCGCGACGCGTGGCTCCCTGATGACGTTCGCGCGGGCGACCTGCTCGCGGTCGCCGCTACCGGTGCCTACTGCCGCAGCATGGCGTCGAACTACAACTTGCTAGGAAGACCGCCCGTTATCGCCGTTTCAGGCGATGGAACAGATCACGTCGTCATTCGGCGCGAAACCGAAGCGGATTTGCTCGCTCTCGACACCGGTGCCTGACACGGGCGCCTGACAGGGGCGCGTCTGCGGTCGTAGCGTGGCTTCATGAGAGTTTCTGTCGTGCTCGACTGCCGCGATTCCGATGCCCTGGTGCCCTTCTGGGAGGCCGCACTCGGATATCGATTGGTCGACACCGCCGACGGCTACCGAATCCTTGCGCCACTTGACGAAGAGCCACCAGGACCAGTCCTCATCCTGCAGCCGGTCCCAGAGCCGAAGGTTGGCAAGAACCGCATGCATCTCGACGTGCATCCGGACGATCCAGTCGGCCACATTCACCATCTGGAATCTCTGGGGGCGACTCGGATCGGGACGCCGGTCGCGGCCTATGGCGTCGAGTGGCAGACGATGGCAGATCCTGAGGGTCATGAGTTCTGTGTGGTCGCTCATGGGAGGCTTGACCTCCCGTCCGAGGGCTGACATCACAGCGCCTCGAAGGCCCACAGGGAGGAATCATGAGCGCTGAGCCGCTCAAGATAGCGCTGCTGGGGGCGGGGGTCGTCGGCTCTGAAGTCGCCCGGCTGCTCATCGATCAGGCTGACGACTTGGCCGCTCGCGTCGGTGCGCCACTGGAGCTGGTAGGTGTCGGTGTTCGTCGTGTTGGAGTAGATCGAGGCACCTGGATCGACCCAGATCTGGTGACTGACGACCTGCATCAGCTAGTGACCGGACGCGGCGCGGACATCGTCGTCGAGGTGATGGGCGGCATCGAGCCAGCGCGTGAACTCATTCTCGCGGCTTTTGCGTCGGGGGCCAGTGTCGTCACCGGGAACAAGGCGCTTCTTGCTCAGCACGGTGCGGAGCTGCACGAGGCATGTGACGCCGCCGGCGCCGATTTGTACTTCGAGGCGAGCGTCGCAGGGGCTATCCCGTTGCTCCGACCGCTGCGCGAGTCACTCGTCGGCGACCGGGTACAACGGGTACTCGGCATCGTGAACGGCACGACCAACTACATCCTCACCAGGATGGAAGAAATCGGTGCGTCGTACGAGGACGCCCTCGCCGAAGCGCAAGAGCTGGGATACGCAGAGAAGCCCGATCCCTCGGCAGACGTTGATGGTCACGACGCCGCCGCCAAGGCAGCCATCATCGCGAGCCTCGCCTTCCACTCCCGAGTGACTTTGAACGATGTGTTCTGCGAAGGAATCTCGTCGATCACCGCGTCCGACATCCGAGCGGCGCGAAGCTCTGGCCACGCGGTCAAGCTGCTTGCTGTAGCCGAAAGAGCTTCAGAGGGACGCGGCATCAACGTTCGGGTGCATCCGGCGATGGTGCCTCTTCACCACCCCCTCGCCGCCGTGCGTGAGGCATACAACGCAGTGTTCGTCGAGTCGGACGCGGCAGGCCGGTTGATGTTCTACGGTCCAGGAGCGGGGGGCGCTCCCACTGCTTCCGCCGTTGTCGGCGACATCGTTGCTGTGGCGCGAAACCGCATCAGCGGTGGCCATGGACCACGTGAGTCCACCTACGCAGCGCTGCCGATCTTGCCGATGGACGTTTCCACGACGCGTTATTACATCGCGCTCGACCTCGCCGACAAGGCCGGAGTCCTTGCCTCGGTGGCGGCAGCCTTCGCCGAGCACGACGTGAGTATTGAGACACTGCGCCAGGACGGCGATGGCGATGAAGCCACGTTGCAGATCGTGACGCACGAAGCCCTAGAGAAGGCACTCGCCGAAACCTGCGAGACGCTCCGGGGGCTCGACTCAGTACGACAGATCACTTCGGTGATGCGGGTGGTGGGAGAATGACCGACGTGTTGACTCAGCGAACCCACGTGTGGCGCGGAATCATCGAGGAGTACCGCGAGCGCCTACCCGTGAGCGACGCCACGCCGGTGATCTCCCTGCGCGAGGGTGGTACGCCTCTGGTGCGTGCCAACGTGGTTTCAGAACGCACCGGTTGTGACGTGTGGCTGAAGGTCGAGGGAGCGAATCCCACCGGATCGTTCAAAGACCGAGGCATGACCATGGCCATCTCCAAGGCCGCCGAGGAAGGGGCGCAGGCGGTGATCTGCGCATCGACCGGAAACACCAGTGCCAGCGCGGCTGCGTACGCCGTACGGGCTGGCATGCTCTGCGCCGTCCTGGTGCCACAGGGAAAGATTGCCCTTGGCAAGCTCAGTCAAGCCCTGGCGCACGGCGCGAAGTTGCTGCAGGTCGACGGTAACTTCGACGACTGCCTGATGCTCGCGCGCGACCTCTCAGAGCAGTACCCGGTTGCCTTGGTAAACAGCGTCAACCCAGTGCGAATCGAAGGTCAGAAGACCGCCGCTTTCGAGATCGTCGATCAACTGGGAGATGCGCCAGACATCCACGCCCTCCCGGTGGGCAACGCCGGCAACATCACCGCGTACTGGAAGGGCTACCGCGAATCTGCCGACGACGCCGTGCCGAGCAGGCGTCCGCGGATGTGGGGGTTCCAGGCAGCCGGTGCAGCGCCCATTGTGCGCGGTGAGGTCGTGCCCTCTCCATCGACGGTCGCGACCGCGATACGGATCGGCAATCCGGCGTCCTGGAAGTTCGCGCTCGAAGCGCGTGACGACTCCGGCGGACTCATCGACATGGTGACCGATCGCGAGATTCTTTCGGCCTATCGCGTGCTGTCCTCCCAAGAGGGTGTC
>JBJMHG010000318.1:0-4305 GCA_045807485.1 Actinomycetes bacterium | reverse complement strand
TGAGGCAAGTCCCATCGAGCAGCCTGAGACCATCGACGGCGTAGATTCCGTCGACGGCCCAGATCCCATCGACTGACTCAGAAGGTTGCGGGCGAACTGGCATCGAATCGGTTCGTTCACGTGCCCTTCAGCTGTTGCCTCGGCCCTCCCGTAGCCTGCTCAATATGACCAGTCCTGCCGAGCGGTACGCGGAATGGCAGGCGGCCCAGACGCTCCGTGAAGCCGGCCTGCAACCGCCCGAAGAGCTCGTGGAGCGCTTACGGCAGCGCTACGTGTTTCCCCTTGATCCATTCCAGCTCCAAGCGTGTGACGCGCTCGCCCGCGGTGATTCTGTACTGGTAGCCGCACCTACCGGCTCCGGAAAGACCGTCGTGGGGGAGTTTGCGGTCGATCTTGCCCTGCAACGAGGGCAGAAGTGCTTCTACACGACACCCATCAAAGCGCTCTCGAATCAGAAGTACCGAGATCTCGTGGCCATGCATGGGGCAGAGAGCGTCGGGCTGCTGACCGGTGACAACACGATCAATGGCGAGGCACCCATCGTCGTCATGACGACCGAAGTCCTACGCAACATGCTGTACGCGGGATCCGGAACACTCAGTGATTTGGCGTACGTCGTCATGGACGAGGTGCACTACCTCGCTGACCGGTTTCGTGGCGCAGTCTGGGAAGAAGTGATCATCCACCTCCCCGAATCGGTGACTCTGGCCGCCCTATCGGCCACGGTCAGCAATGCCGAGGAGTTCGGCGCATGGATCGAGACCGTTCGGGGACGTACTGCAGTGATTGTCTCGGAGGTTCGACCGGTGCCGCTATGGCAGCAAGTCATGGTCGGACGTCAACTCCTCGACTTGTTCGCCGACGACGAGCACCACACGGTCAATCCTGAGTTGCAGCGGTTCGCGAGGGACGAAGAGCGAGTGCGCCGCATGCGCGATCATCGACCCAAGCGCGGCCAACGTCGCGGACGTCCGCCCGCTGTTCCGAGCCGTCGCGATGTGGTCGAGGCTCTGGCGCAGCGCGAATTGCTCCCTGCGATCTACTTCATCTTCTCGCGCGCCGGTTGTGACGGTGCGGTACGCCAGCTGCTGCAGTCGGGAGTCCGTCTCAACGACCCCGACAGCGCTGACTTGATTCGTGCCATCGTCGAAGAGCGAACGGCTCACCTCAGTGACGAAGATCTGCGCGTCCTTGAGTTCGGCGATTTCCTCGAAGCCCTGCGTCGCGGATATGCGGCTCACCACGCTGGCCTTCTCCCCGTGTTCAAAGAGATCGTCGAGGACTTGTTCGTTCGAGGCTTGGTGATGTGCGTCTTTGCGACCGAGACTCTGGCGCTTGGCGTGAACATGCCTGCTCGAAGCGTGGTGATCGAGAGGTTGTCGAAGTGGAACGGCGAGACCCACGCCGACATCACTCCTGCTGAGTACACCCAGCTCACCGGCCGCGCCGGCCGTCGCGGTATCGATGTCGAGGGTGACGCCGTGGTTCTGTGGTCACCAGGCTTCGACCCGCAGTCACTTGCTGGACTGGCGTCCACGCGCACCTATCCGCTCAGGTCATCCTTCCGCCCCACCTACAACATGGCCGTCAACCTCGTGCGGCAGATGGGACGGCACACCGCGCGAGAGGTACTCGAGACGTCCTTCGCGCAGTTCCAGGCTGATCGCGCTGTTGTGGGCTTGGCTCGGCAGCTGCGCAAGAACGAAGAAGGACTCGCCGGGTACCAGGAGGCCATGACTTGCCATCTCGGTGACTTCTCTGAGTACGCCGCCCTTCGTCGCGCACTTTCTGACCGCGAGAAGCAGCTCGCCCGCGAAGAGACCGCGTCCCGACGGGCCGAGGTCGCCCGTGCCCTCGATCAGCTGAGGCCGGGAGACGTGATCACCCTTCCCGGCGGAGGGCGACGCGCGTCCCGAGTCGGGGTGGTGGTTGAGACTGACAGCCGACGAACCTTTGATAACGCGCGCCCTGTTGTTCTGACCGAGGACAGGCAAGTCAGGAAGTTTGCCGCCGCCGACTTCGTTGACCCGCCCACTCCGATTCATCATCTGGCGCTCCCCAAGGGGTTTCGCGCGAGGGACGCCCAGGCCAAGCGGCTGCTTGCGGGACGGCTTCGGGACGTGGAGGCGGAGGGGCGCCAAAAGCGCCGTACGTCGGGTAGCTCCGAAGACGACGAACTGGCGGCTCTTCGATCTCAGCTGCGCGCTCATCCTTGCCATCGCTGCCCCGACCGCGAAGAACACGCCCGCTGGTCCGAGCGCTGGTATCGCCTCACACGCGAGACTCGCCAGCTGCAGAAGCGCGTGAACGACCGGACCGGCAGCATTGCGCGAACCTTCGATCGCGTCATCGCCGTCCTCGAAGAGATCGACTACCTCGACGGTGACACGGTGACCCAGCATGGTGAGCGACTCACGCGCCTCTACACCGAGATGGACCTCGTCGCAGCGGAGGCACTTCGCACCGGGCTTTGGAAGGGGCTATCGCCAGCAGAGCTGGCATCAGCTGTTTCGGTGTTGGTCTACGAAGCCAGGCGTGAGGTGACTGCGCCAGCGAAGCTGCCAGGTGGCGCGGCGCGCACAGCGATCGAGGAGACGATCCGGCTCGCGGACGACCTTGCGCTTCTCGAGCGCGACAACCGGCTTTCCACGATCCGCGAGGCGGACGCCGGATTTGCCTGGCCAGCGTTTCGCTGGGCTAGCGGTCATCGGCTCGAGGCGGTGCTCTCAGACTCGGAAATGGCAGCGGGAGACTTCGTCCGGTGGTGCAAGCAACTCATCGACCTGCTGGGACAAATAGCACTTGCCACCGCTACTGATGACGACGGTATCTCGGGTGCGGCGCGCCACGCGGTGGTGGCGCTACGACGAGGGGTTGTCGACGTCAGTTCGGATGAGTGATGCCCATGGCTGTGACCACCCGATCGATGCTCCTCGCCAGACCCCACCGCTCCGCGAGATAGATGACCTTCTCAGGATCGGCTACTGATTTCGGTAGTGCCGGCGACAGTGGGGGGATCGGGACGTCCTGCCGGACACGTACCACCTCGATGGCCCGGACGAGGTACTCCTCGGCCGACTCGATCTTGGCTCTGAAGGGAACCAGCACGTCAGGGTCGCGTAGCGCCTCGAGAAGAACTTCGATCGTCGAGAACTCGTCGACCACTGCTGCCGCTGACTTGTCGCCGACGCCTCGGACGCCGGGCAGCCCGTCCGACGGGTCTCCTCGCAGAGTCGCGAAGTCGGCATAGCTGGCTGCCGTGATTCCGTACTTCGCTTTGATCCAGGTGTCGTTGACCCGCTCGGCCTTCGCGAACCCTTTCCCGATGTAGAGAACGTTCACCGCCGCTTCGTCGTCAACCAGCTGAAACAGGTCACGATCACCAGTGACGATGTCAACCGGCAGCTTGGAGCTCACGGCGAGGGTTCCGATGACGTCGTCGGCCTCGAACCCGTCAACGCCCACGCGGCTGATCCCGATGGCGTCCAGCACGTCCTCGATGATCGGGACCTGGGGGAGAAGGGCGTCGGGCACCTCTTCTATGGATTCTATGGAGTCATCCGTGGCTCGTTCATCGACGCGATGGGCCTTGTAGCTAGGAAGAAGCGCCACTCGCCAGTCGGGCCGCCAGTCCGCATCGAAGCAAGCCACGAGCTCGGTGGCGGGGTGGTCACTCAGCATTCGGGCGACGGCGTCGAGAAACCCTCGGACTGCCCCGATCGGCAAACCGTCCGGCGATGTCACGGTGTCTGGCACGCCGTGGAACGCTCGAAAGTACATCGAAGCGGAGTCCAACAGCATGAGTCGCGGGGGTGGAGCCATGACCGCGAACCTACCGCGCGCTGTCTGACGGAGACTGGAGCCGGTGAGTTCCAAACGCTGTCACAATGCATCTGTGATCGCGGCCCGAGTCATCCCGGCGATACTCACCTGCCTGGCGGTCGCGAGCGCGTGCAGTACCGATGAGTGCGACTTCCCGACCGATGACGAGACCCTGGCTACTGGGGAGTCCGAGACAGTCCAGGTGCAAGTGAACCAAGGTCGCGTTGAGCAGGTACAGGCGGCTGGCTGGACGTACTCGGTGTACCCCTGGAAGATGCGTGGGAGCTCCCAGGGTAAGCAGTGGAAACATCCCAAGGTTGGGTTATCTGACGGCACCTATCGTGGAACCGTTACGGCCCTTGAAGGCGAGGATCTGGTCCTGACCGGCGTCGTTCCGGACAGATTCTTGCTCAAGCCGGTCGGCTGCTTCTGAGCCTGCCTGGCCTTGACGCGCGGCCGAGCGCGGAAGGCTCATTCAGTGAA
>JBJMHG010000317.1:0-3965 GCA_045807485.1 Actinomycetes bacterium | reverse complement strand
GAGACCGGGCTGCGCGTCGCCGCGTCCGACCCGACCAACGTCTTGGCACTCGACGACGTCCGAATCCATACCCACGTGCGCTCTCTCCATGTCGTGGTCGCGACGCCGTCACAGATCAAAGCGCAAATCAATCGCGTCTGGTCACTCGGTGACGACGCTGCCGATGCTGTCCAGCTTTTGTCGATCGAGCTCGACGATGCGCCTGACGAGTCTGCTGACACTGACCAGACTCCGACAGTGCGGCTGCTCGACGCACTGCTCGGCGATGCGGTTCGGGTGGGAGCCAGCGACATCCACGTCGAGCCGCAACGCGACGGAGTGCGTATTCGGTACCGCGTCGATGGCCTGCTCCGCGACATGATGACCGTGCCACGCAGCGCAGGACCGGCCATGACCAGCCGACTGAAGATCATCTCCGGTCTGGACATTGCTGAGCGGCGCGTCCCCCAAGACGGTCGGACGCGCATCAGCGTCGACGGCAACACGGTGGACGCCCGCGTAAGCACCTTGCCGGCGATCCACGGAGAGAAGGTCGTAATTCGGCTGCTCACGACCACCGAGCACATTCCACACCTGGATGCGCTCGGACTGTTGCCGCAGCAGCTCCACGTGATTCGACAGGCGCTTGAGGTTTCGCAAGGTTTGATCCTGATCACCGGGCCGACCGGGTCGGGTAAGACCAACACCCTCTACGCCGCCATCAACTCCTTGGTCGCCCCCGAACGCAACGTGGTCACACTTGAGGACCCGGTGGAGATTCAGCTGCCGGGCATCACACAAGTCAACGTCAATCCTCGAGCCGGTATGACATTCGCGAGTGGACTCCGAGCGATCCTGCGTCAAGACCCCGACATCGTGCTGGTCGGAGAGATCCGCGATCGCGAGACCGCCGATCTTGCGCTGCGCGCATCGCTCACTGGGCACCTTGTCTTGAGCACGGTGCACACGAACGGCGCCGTTCAGGCGTTGACCCGGCTCGTCGACATGGAGATTGCGCCCTACCTCGTCGCGTCGTCGCTGAATCTCGTGGTCGCACAGCGCCTCGTCCGCGAGATCTGCCGCGACTGTGCCGAGCCGTACAACCCCAGCGAAGAGATCCTCGAAACACTCCAAGTTGACGCCGGACAGCTTGCATCCGGCAGCCCACAACGTGGAACCGGATGCCTGCACTGCGGCATGACCGGCTTTCGCGGTCGGCTCGGTGTCTTCGAGGTGCTTCCGATCACGTCTGGCTTGCGGCGCGCCTTCTCACATGAACCGAGCGAGCAGACTCTGCTGGCGAATGCCGGGTCTACGAATGCCGGCGAGTTCGTGACCCTGCAGCGCGCCGCCAGTCATCACGCGTTGGCGGGTCGCACGACATTCGAAGAAGTACTTCGCGTCACCCAGGTTGATGCGCCCGATTGATCTACCCGATTGATCTGCCGGATTGACCGGCGGTTGATCCGAGGCGCGCACCCCCACCTTGGCCCACGTAGCATCAAGGTATGCCGATCGACCTTTCCGCAGTAAATGCCGCCCTGGCCACCGTGAACGATCCCGAGATCCACCGACCGATTACTGACTTGGGCATGGTCAAGTCGGTCGCGGCTGACGACAGTGGTCGTGTCGCCGTCGAGGTCTATCTCACTGTGGCCGGTTGCCCCATGCGCGACCGCATCACCGCAGACGTCACTAAGGCTGTGAGCGGCGTCCCGGGTGTGACTGGCGTCGACGTCACCCTCGACGTGATGAGCGACGAGCAGAGGCAGACGATGGCAGCGCAGCTTCGTGGAGGCCGCGCCGAGCGAGAGATCCCGTTCGCTCGCTCAGACTCACTCACGCACGTCTACGCGGTCGCCTCGGGTAAGGGCGGGGTCGGCAAGTCTTCGATCACTGTCAACCTTGCAGCCGCTATGGCAGCAAGCGGCATCAGCGTCGGCGTGGTTGACGCCGACATCTATGGACACTCGATCCCTCGCATGCTGGGCACCGATGGACGCCCGACGCAGGTCGAGGACATGATCCTGCCGCCGCAATCGCACGACGTGAAAGTCATTTCGATCGGCATGTTCACCCCTGGAAACACCCCCGTCGTATGGCGAGGACCAATGCTGCACCGCGCGCTGCAACAGTTCTTGGCCGATGTCTGGTGGGGCGATCTGGACGTACTCCTGATGGACCTTCCGCCTGGTACCGGAGACATCGCAATCTCAGTCGCGCAGCTCGTACCAAGTGCTGAGATCCTCGTGGTCACGACCCCGCAGCAAGCGGCAGCAGAGGTGGCCGAAAGAGCTGGGACCATCGCGCTCCAGACCCACCAGCGAGTTACCGGTGTCATCGAAAACATGGCGTGGCTGCCCTGCCCACATTGCGGAGAGCACATCGACGTCTTCGGCACGGGCGGAGGGCAGCAGGTGGCTGATGGGCTCAGTCGGGCTCTCGGCGCCCCCGTTCCGCTGCTCGGACAGGTACCGATCGATGTTCGTCTCCGTGAGGGAAGCGACGAGGGCAAGCCACTCGTGCTGAGCGACCCAGATGCACCGGCTGCTGCCACCCTGCGACAGATCGCGGATCGACTCGGACGCAAGGAGCGCGGCCTTCTTGGAACGTCACTGTCACTCACGCCGGCCCGTTAGCAACTGACGACCGGACTCCTCGACGCCCTTACCTCAGGTTGTGTCAGAGTCGAACGACGGGCCCTTCGGCTTGCGAGTGCCGTCGGGCGAATCCTTGCCGTCGAACGCTCGACGAACGTCGCTGACTTCGTCCTCGATCGGGTCGAAGAGATTGCGCTTGACGAAGGTTCGCGGGTCGAGATCGGACAGGTTGAGGTCTCCGAGCTCAGGGCCCAACGACTCGCGCAAATCTGCCTTGGCCCCGGTCGCCATCTTGCGAACCTCACGCAGCAAGCGGGCGGCGTCCTGGGCAAGTTCGGGAAGTTTGTCGGGCCCGAAAATCAACAATGCGAGGACCGCGATAGCGATCATCTCCCACGCATTGATACCGAACACACACCCAGGGTACGGCCAACGAGGTGGCTAGCCGACCGAGCCCGCCAAAGTGACCGGCAGCGTCAGCCGATCGCCGTTTCGCACGATCGTCAACGTGACCTGGTCACCTGGGACGCGGGCACGGATCTGAACGACAAACTCCTCTGGAGTTGCCACGGGTTCACCGTCAACCGCCACGACCAGGTCGCCAGGCGACATGCCAGCCTGGTCGGCTGGGCCACCGGGAGTGACAGCGTCGCCCGGCGCTGAGTCACTTTGAATCCTGGCGCCGTTTCCTTGGTACGCCGGATCGAGGAGGACTCCGACCACTGGGTACCGCGCCTCACCATCGCGCATCAGCTGCTGAAGGATCGTGCGCGCCTTATTCATCGGAATGGCGAATCCGAGTCCGATGCTTCCAGACTGTCCGTCGACGCCTAGGGTCGCGATCGCCGTTGCAATGCCGATGACGTTTCCCCGTGCATCGACCAGCGGACCGCCGGAGTTCCCAGGATTGATCGCCGCGTCGGTTTGCATCGCACTGATGTAGGACGACTGGCCAGCGTCGCTCGTGGTGACCGGTCGATCCACCGCACTGACGATGCCGGTCGTCACCGTGCCCGTCAGTCCGAGGGGTGCACCCACTGCGACAACCGGATCACCTACTCGCACCAGGTCAGAGTCACCCAGCGTGGCAACCGGCAAGTCGTTCACATCGACCTTCACGACCGCAAGGTCGTATGTCGGGGAACTGCCGACGATGGCCCCTGGAACACGTTGTCCGCTGCTGAACGAAACGACGATCGAACCACCGTCGACAGCGGGTGACACGACGTGGCTGTTCGTGGCGATGTAGCCACGTGCGTCGATGAGAAAGCCTGATCCGGTGGCGCTCTCACCGTTGCCCCGCACCCCGAGCGACACGACGGTCGGCAGGACGGAGTCGGCGATCTTGGTGGTCTGTGACGTGGCTGGACGCCCCTGAGAGGCAGC
>JBJMHG010000316.1:0-6818 GCA_045807485.1 Actinomycetes bacterium | reverse complement strand
GGCGGCCACGCGGGAATCCGAGAACAGGTGCTCGACGACGTCGCGCTCTTTCAGCAGCTGAAGAGAGTAGGACGCCGAGGGGTTCTCGCTGACGGAACGGACGTTGCAACCTGCCACATGTACGACGACTGGGCATCGCTTCGAGACGGGTATAGCAAATCGCTCTGGGCAGCGACTCGTTCACCCGCTGGTGGCGTCGCTGTAGCCTCAATTCTCACCACGGCCTACGTCGCACCTGCTGCAGCAATGGTCTTGAAGGGTTCACGTACTGGAACCGTTGGCTACCTTGCCGCCGTTGCGGGGCGCGCTCTGGTGGCACACCGGGTCTCTGGTCGGGTCTGGCCAGATTCGCTGCTCCACCCGATATCGATCGCCGCCTTCGACTACCTGTTGGCGCGCTCGTGGGTGCAACGCGTTCGCGGCCGGTTGACCTGGAAAGGCAGACCCGTCGCGCCTGGCCGAGTGCTCGGTCGTGAGAACTAGGTCGGCGCCACGACCTGGAAGGTCTGGAGGGTTGGGTCGGCGGCATAGCGAACCTGGGTGCCGTGCGACATCACCGCGCCCAGACCAGCGACGGCTGCCTCGGTGATCCGCTCTCCCGGGGCGAGAACGGGAATGCCCGGTGGGTAGGGCGCCACCAGCTCTGCCGACACTTGGCCGATGGCTTCGGCGGCACCCACCGTTCGATGCTCGGCGAAGTAGGCATCGCGCGGAGACATGACGACATCAGGTTCGACCGTCCACGAGATCGAGGGCAGCACGGACCTGGGATCCGTTCGCTGCCGGCTCAAGGACGCCTGGACGCCGTCAACGAACTTGTCGACGGATTCGAGATCGTCGTTGACCGAGATGATGGGGACCACAGTGTCGAGATCCGCCAGCTCGACAGGCATCCCAGCAGCGACCAGGTCTTCTTCGACGGCTAGACCTGACGCACCACTGTTGCTGACGTTGACCGCGAGTTTGACCCGATCGATGATCACTCCCCGGGCCACGACGTCGTCGAGCAACGTCACGCCCGGTGTGTCACGCAAGCGAGTCCGCGCGTGGTCGACGATGCGGATCAGATGACTCAGCAAACGTTCGCCATCTCGTTCGAGCAACGCGCGCGCAGCATCTGCGCTCGCTGCAATGGTGCCGGACGGGCTGGTGGTAGCAGTCGCCTCGAAGGCCCGGTCGAGCCGATGCCGATCGATCCGCTCGGTGTTCGCGAGTACGTACGCCGACTGCGTGTAGGCGGGAAGAGTCTTGTGCGCGCTGGTGACCATGGCGTCCGCCCCTGCCTGCAGTGCGTGGCGGGGAAGGTCGGGATGGAAACCGAAGTACGCGCCCCACGCCTGATCGACGACAAGGGGTAGACCGCGCTCATGCACCACTTCTGCTATCGAGGCGACATCGGAGACGGTGCCGACGTAGGTCGGCTCCACCAGGAAGACCCCCTTGACGCCGGGGTGTTCCGATAGCGCGCGTTCCACCCGTTCCACGGGGACGTGCGTAGGAAGTCCAGTGGTCTCATCGACGTCCGGCCGAACCCACACCGGCGTCACACCGGCGAGCACCATGCCCAACAGCAACGACCGGTGCAGCGTTCGGGTCACGACGACCGAGTCGCCGGGGCGACAGAGCGACAACAT
This sequence comes from Actinomycetes bacterium, assembly GCA_045807485.1. Taxonomy (GTDB): domain Bacteria; phylum Actinomycetota; class Actinomycetes; order JAHEKZ01; family JAHEKZ01; genus JAHEKZ01. The sequence continues at coordinate 5,184 of JBJMHG010000316.1, read as the reverse complement.
CAACGTCTGGTTGCCGTGTGTCGAACCGCCGACAGAGATTCGCCCCCAGTCGGCGTTCCACGCGTTGGCCAAACGCCGATCAGCTTCCGCTATTGCACCGCGCGTCTGGCGAATCGTGTCGACGCCGCCGTAGAGCGGAATGTCATCGCGAACCACAGGTCCAACCAGGTCTACGCGCTGCTTGTGGCCGGGAGTACCGAAAGGCACCGCGCCGAAATCACGGTACGACAGCCACCCATCGAGCAGCGGTGCATCATGGCGTAAGTCGAGCGGGTCATCACCGAGCTCGAGACCATGGTCGCCTGGGTTGGGCATGGCCTCGACCCTAGTGACCCCTACGCTCCCGTCGTGGCGTCGGTTGTGGTGATCGGAGCGGGCATGGGCGGTCTATCCGCTGCCGCGCGACTGTCGGCGCAAGGTCATCAGGTCACTGTGCTCGAGCAGTCCAAACGTCCCGGAGGCAAGCTCGAGACGTATCGGCGTGAGGGCTTCGCCTTCGACACGGGCCCGTCGCTGCTGACGCTTCCAGCTGTTTATCGCGATCTGTTCCTCAAGACACCGGTACGACGCAAAGGCGCCTCGCTCGAGGAGAACATCGACTTGCGGGGGCTCGACACGGCCTTCGGCTACCACTGGGCGGACGGAGCCGTCGCCACTATTCCGGGGTCGAACAGCAACCGAGTTGCGGCAGCCCTCGGCGATGCCCTCGGAGGATCAGCAGAAGCACAGTGGCAACGTTTCAGTCGACGCGCGGCTGACATCTGGTCGGTGACTCGAGTTCCTTTTCTCGAGTCACCGGTTAACGGCGTGCGCGACCTGAGCCGGCAGATGCTGAGTCCCAAGGCGGTCAGGACCGTCGCGCCATGGCAGACGTTGCGCGGACTCGCTCGGCAATACTTCGACGACCCGCGACTGGTCACCCTCACCGACCGGTACGCGACCTACACAGGATCAGACCCCCGCCGTGCCCCAGCGGCGCTTGCCGTCATTCCCTTCGTCGAGCAGACATTCGGTGCGTGGCACATCGGGGGCGGCCTGGGGTCGCTGGCTGATGCGCTATACCAACGCTGCATCGACCGAGACATCACGTTCCGCTTCAGTGCGCCCGTGACCAAGATCCGCACCGAGGCACGACGAGTGTCGGGCGTTGTGCTCGAGGGCGGTGAGTCACTCAGCTGCGACATCGTCATCTCCGACGCCGACGCGGCCACGGTGTACGGACGACTGCTCGACGACCCGTTGGCAGCCCGCCAAGCGCGTCGCCTTACAAGGCTTACTCCATCGCTGTCGGGCTTCGCCCTTCTGCTGGCACTGAGGGGACGCACGCCGGGCTTGCAGCACCACACGGTTCTGTTTCCGAGCAACTACGACGAAGAGTTCGACGCCATCTTCGGCCCGACACCGCGTCTACCGGACGACCCGGCGATCTACATCTGCAGCCCAGACGACGACACGATGCGGCCGGAAGGACACGAGGCATGGTTCGTCCTCGTGAACACGCCGCCCGATGACCCAGAGCGCCCAGTGAACTCGCGGGGGGTGAACTGGCGCGACCAGTCCATGGTCGAGCGTTATGCGAAGCGCGTCCTGGAACTCATGGCACGACGAGGACTGGATGTACGCGACCGAATCCTGTGGCAGGAAGCGCGCACTCCTGCGGACATCGCCGACCGTTCGTGGTCGCCTGGGGGTTCGATCTACGGGTCGTCCAGCAACAGTCGGCGTTCGGCCTTCATGCGACCGGCAAACCGCTCCCCGATCACCGGGCTCTTTCTGGTCGGCGGCTCGGCTCACCCCGGAGGCGGCCTTCCGTTGGTCGGCATGTCGGCCGCCATCGTTGCCGAGCTGATCGGACCAGCCTGACTGGTGAGCCTGACCCAGGAGCCTCATCCAGCCGGTGCGATACCCACGTTGGCGAGAATCTCTCGGGTGGGAGAGGAACGGTTGAGCGTGTACATGTGCAATCCAGGTGCGCCACCGTCCAGCAGGCGCTGGCAGAGCTCGGTGGCCATCTCGATCCCGAGCGCGGTCACTGCGTCTGGGTCATCCTTGACCGGCTCCAACCGCCCGAAGACCCAGCCAGGAACAGGAGTACCCGACAGCTCAGCAAACCGCACGAGCTGCGACACGTTGGTAACTGGCAGGATCCCCGGGATGATCGGGATGGTGCATCCGAGGCGTGCGGCCCTGGTGACCAAGTCGTCGTACTCGGCGGCGTCGAAGAAGAACTGTGTGATGGCGAACTCCGCACCGACATCGGCCTTGCGCGCCAAAGCGATGGCATCAGCATCGCGGTCGGGCGACTCAGGATGACCGTCCGGAAACGCTGCAACACCGACGCAGAAGTCGCCTAGCGACTTCGCGAGCGACACCAGCTCATCGGCGTTCTGCAGACCTTCTGGATGCGGCGTCCATGGCGCACCGGGCCCACTCGGTGGGTCGCCTCGTAGCGCCAAGATGTTGCGGACGCCGCCCGCCGCGTAAGCGCCGATCACGTGCCGCAGCTCGGAGCGGCTGGCTCCCACACACGTGAGGTGCCCCACTGGGTTCAGAGTGGTGTCACTCACGATCCGCTCAGTCACGCGCACGGTGCGGTCTCGCGTCGACCCGCCAGCTCCGTAGGTCACCGAGACGAAACTCGGCGAGCCAGGCTCAAGCTCGCGGAGGGTGTGCCACAGCTGACGTTCGCCCTCGCCGGTCTTCGGCGGGAAGAACTCCAGCGACCACGACCGTCGACCGTCCGCCAACATCTCGGCCACCGAGGGAAGGCTCATGGGTGCTGTCGAGCGCGTTCGGTTCGTGGCTGACGACTGGGCGGCGCGGCTGAGCGTGGCGACAGACATGGGCGCAGAGCCTACGGGAGCCGTTCCACCATCTGGAACCGACCCCGGCGTCCGCCCGAATGCGGGTCATGGCCCTGCGCACTAGCCTCGCAGCCATGCCCGACGCCGCAACCCCGCCGCAGCCGGGCCGCAGCGATGGCAAGACCAGCCCCTTAGACGCCGAGGACCTGCGAGTCCGCGTCGAAAAAGAGCTGGAGGCTTTCCTGGAGTCTCAGCAAGAGGTGCTCGACTCGGTTGCAGACGACGTCCTGCCAATGCTCGACGCGGCCAAGGCGCTGCTCAGTGGAGGCAAGCGCCTACGCCCCGCTTTCGCATACTGGGGGTGGCGTGGTGCAGGTGGCGAAGACTGTCACGAGATTGTCCCTGCTGTCGCAGCGCTCGAGCTGCTTCAAGCGTGCGCACTCATTCACGACGACGTGATGGACGGCTCAGACACACGGAGGGGTGCTCCGAGCGTTCACCGGCGCTTCGCGTCTCTCCACCGCGCCGCAGGATGGAGCGGTCCGCCTGACGCCTTTGGTGCTGGTGCGGCGATCTTGCTCGGCGACCTGGCGCTGGTGTGGGCTGACCAGCTCCTCTACCAAGCACCCTTGTCCCCTGATCGCCTCGTGGCGGCCAAGCCGGTCTACGACCGGATGCGGGTCGAGCTGATGGCCGGACAATATCTGGATCTGCTCGAGCAAGGTCGCGGCAGTGCGTCGGTCGAGCGATCAATGAGAGTCGCCCGCTACAAAGCCGCCAAGTACACGGTCGAGGGTCCTCTGCACCTGGGCGGCGTCCTCGCCGGCGCGAGCGCTGACCTGCTGGACGCCTACACCGCGTTCGGCATCCCGGTCGGTGAAGCGTTCCAGCTCCGCGACGACATCCTTGGCGTCTTCGGCGATCCGGACGTGACCGGTAAACCCGCGGGCGACGATCTGCGAGAGGGTAAGCGCACTGTGCTGGTGGCGGCCGCCGACGAGAAGGCAAGTCCCGCGCAGCGGCAGGCACTGAACCGTCACCTGGGCGATCCACGTCTGGACCGCCACGAGATCGACGAGCTGCGCAGCATCATTCGCGACACCGGCGCGGTGACCTTCGTCGAGGATTTGATCGAGCAGCTGGTGGACGAGGCGTACGCGGCTCTGCGGCGGATACCAGAGCCTGCTGCGAGCGTGCTGAGCAGTCTCACGGACGCCGCAACCCGGCGCGCCTTGTAAGTCATGCGCACTGTCAAACCACCCACCGACCACGTCGTTGTCGTCGGAGCCGGTCTCGGTGGGTTGTCGGCAACCCTGCGCCTGCTTGGCTCCGGCCGCCGCGTCACGGTGTTGGAGCGCGCCAGTGTTCCGGGTGGCCGCGCCGGAGTACTTCGTGACGGCGGATACACCTTTGACACCGGACCCACTGTTCTCACCATGCCTGAACTGATCGAGGCAGCGTTCAACTCTGTGGGCGAGGAGCTCAGTGATTGGTTGACGCTGCATCCGCTGAGCCCGCTCTATCGGGCTTGGTTTGCGGACGGGTCTCGACTCGATGTGCACTCGGACATCGAAGCGATGGCGCAAGAGATCGCGAAGGCAGTGGGGCCTGAGGATGCCGCTGGTTATCGCCGCTTCGTCGATTTCACCACGCAGCTCTACCGGTACCAGATGCACGACTTCATTGACCGAAACATCGACTCGCCATTGGACGTGATGACTCCGAACCTGGCGCGACTGGCCGCGATCGGTGGTTTCGGCCGGATGGCACCCACGGTCGCCGGGTTCATGCGTGACACCCGGCTGCAGCGCCTGTTTACCTTCCAGTCGATGTACGCGGGCATGTCTCCCTTCGACGCGCTCGCGATCTATTGCGTGATCGCCTACATGGACTCCGTTGCCGGCGTCTACACGCCTGAGGGCGGTATGCATGCGGTGCCGGACGCCTTGGCGGCCGCCGCACAGAAGCATGGCGCCGAGTTTCGCTATGGCACCGCGGCGGTGCACATCGAATGTCGGGGACGCCGGGCTGTTGCCGTTCACACATCCAACGGAGAGCGCATCGCTTGCGACGCCGTCGTGGTGAACGCTGAAGTACCTACCGCCATGCGCGAACTTCTCGGATCCGAACCCTGGTCGCTACGAAGGCTGCGCAGCTCGCCTTCGTGCTTCCTCATGCTGGTCGGATCATCGGCGTCCTACTCGCAGATCGTCCATCACAACCTGCACTTCGGACGAGACTGGCATGGTGTCTTCGACCAGCTGATCAAGCGTGGCGAACTGATGAGTGATCCGAGCTTCTTGGTGTCGAACCCGACGTACTCCGATTCATCGCTCGCGCATCAGGGTCGTCAGGGCTACTCCGCGAACTTCCCGACCCC
>JBJMHG010000315.1:0-4577 GCA_045807485.1 Actinomycetes bacterium | reverse complement strand
TGCTACCCGTCTCGTGCTACCCGTCTGGTGCTACGCATCTGGACTAGCCCGGCGCCTACCCATAGTGCGAGTGCCCGGCGCTGGCTGACCAGGGCTCCCCGTCGACAGTCACCGCGGGCCGCTCGGCATCGCCTTCAATGCCGGCAACCGGTGCAGGGCCAACCTGCCCAATGCGCACGAAGCCCTTCGGCAGCCGCTTTTTTGCGGCGAAAGTCGCCGCAAACGCATGGTCGTCACCACCGCCAAGCAACCAGATCAGAGGATCTGTGCCATAGGCGGCTGCGACCGCCGCAATCGGGTCTGGGATCTCGAGCCGTTCGCTGGCAAGGTCGATCGTCACGCCGCTGGACGTCGCAAGATGAGTGAGGTCGGCAAGCAGCCCATCGCTGACATCGCACATGGCGTGGACGCCCGCAGCGGCAGCCTTCAGACCGGCGCTGTAGTCAACTTCGGGACGCCGGTATGCCTCAACGAGCGCGCGCGGGGTTCCGAAGCCTCTGGACAGCACAGCAAGTCCCGCAGCTGCCCAACCGACTCGACCTGCTAGAGCCACTTGGTCACCGTTCTTGGCGCCGCCGCGCAGCACCGGACGGCGTCCCTGAAGTGACCCGACACCTGTGACCGTCACAGCCAGCTGCTCACCGGCGGACACATCGCCCCCCACGATCGAGGCGCCGACCAGCGCTGCCTCATCGCGCAGGCCGTCAGCCAGCCGCAAGACCCACGCGACCTCGGTGTCCTGCGGTGCCACCAGCGCGACCACCAGGGCCACCGGTTGAGATCCCATAGCCACCAGATCGGCGAGGCTGGCTGCGGCGGCACGGCGTCCAATGTCATGGGCATCAGCCCAGTCGGTGCGAAAGTGAACACCCGCGACCAGCACATCGGTCGTCACCACGGTGGGGGTCGATTCGACCTGCACGACGGCTGCGTCGTCACCCGGAGGAACCAGAACCGCCTTGCCCTGCGGCAGACGCTTGGCGATGGCGTCGATCAGCGCGAACTCGCCGCGCTCGCCGACGGTGTCCTCGCTCCGGCCGGGTTCGGGCCCACCGGCCGGCTTCCCGTTACTCACTGGGTTTACTCACTGGGGTTACTTGCTCGGGGGTTACTCATAGGGCACCAAACCGGGTACGGTCAAGGCCCGCAGACGGGAGGTTCGCGATGGTCACGGCATACATCTTGATCCAGACCGAGGTCGGACGAGCAGCCGAGGTGGCCGACTCGATTGCGAAGGTGCCCGGAGTAGCCCTCGCCGAGAACCTGATCGGCGCCTACGACGTGATCGTCCGGGCCGAGGCCAACAGCGATGACGAGCTAGGACGCTTCGTGGTGGCGCAGGTACAGGGTGTTCCTGGGATCACGCGCACACTGACCTGCCCGGTGATCAAACTCTGAGCCAGAGTTCACTGCCGGCGCTGGTGGCCGGGATGCTTTCCGGGCTGCTTTCGGGGCTGGTCCTCACCAGCTGTTCGGGGGCCGTGCCACTTGATCCTCCAGACCCTCCTGTCAACGCCGAGGCCTGCAGCCAACTCATGGCGCAGCTGCCCGAAACTGTGGACGGCCAGAGCCCGCGGGACACAGATCCGTCGTCGGGTCTCACCGCCGCCTACGGCGACCCGGCCATCACCGTGCGCTGCGGCGTCCCAGACCCTGCAGCACTCACACCGGCCGCTCAGCTGTTCACTGTGAACAACGTCGACTGGTTTCCAGAGCAGCAGCCGGACGGCTACGTCTTCACCACCTACCGGCGGCAGACAAACGTCGAGGTCACCGTTCCCGACGACTACTCACCGGAGGCCGAAGCCCTCACCGCGCTGTCGGACGTGGTGAAAGAAACCGTCGCTCCCCGCGCTGAGAACTGACCCACGAAGACCGTGCGGTCGGGTCGGTTATCGCAGACCGCGCCGCTTCGCCATTGCCGTCCGCACCAGACGCGACACCAGCTGGGGGTAGTCGATCCCTGAGGCCGCCCACATCTGCGGGAACAGCGAGATCGGGGTGAAACCTGGGATGGTGTTGATCTCGTTGAGGATCACCCGACCGTCCTCTGCCACGAAGAAGTCGACCCGGGCGTAGTCCTCACACCCCACCGCGTCGAACACTGTGCACGCTGCGGCACGGACGCGTTCAGTGACGTCTGCGGGCAGATCTGCCGGAACTGTGAGCTCGGTGACGTCGTCTAGGTACTTGGCGTCGAAGTCGTAAAACTCGTGCTCGCCCTTGACCGTGATCTCGGCCGGAAGGCTCGCTTCAGGGCCGCGTCCATCGATCGTCGACAGGACGCCGCACTCGATCTCGCGTCCGCTCACTCCTTGCTCGACGACCACCTTGGGGTCGTGCTGCCTGGCCTGGTCGATGGCTGACTCAAGGTCGTCCCATGACGTGACGCGACTGATCCCGACACTCGAACCAGCACGGGCGGGCTTCACAAAGATTGGCAGCTGCAGAGCGCGGATCTGATCGAGTGCGCGGGAACGGTCGGCCCCACTAGACCACTGTCGATCAGTCACGACCACGTAAGGCGCTTGTTCGACGCCGGCCGCAGCAACCAGAACCTTGGTGACCGCCTTGTCCATGGCAGCAGCGCTCGCCAGCACTCCCGACCCGACGTACGGAACTCCGGCCAGCTCGAGGAGTCCTTGAATCGTGCCGTCTTCACCGTAGGGCCCATGAAGGAGGGGAAACACGACGTCAACCTCACCGAGCACCTCGGGCACCTGGCCGGGCGCCTGGACGCTCAGCTGTCGCGAGGGATCCGCGGTCCACACCACAGGAGCCCCGGAGGAGTCGTCCAGCGAGGGCAGTGCGCCGCCGGATAGTGCCAGTTGGTCTGTGTCACCGGTGATCAGGACCCACGAGCCCTTGGGCGTGATCCCGACCGGGATCACCTCGTACACCTCCGGATCGAGGGCGCGTAGGACGCCACCTGCCGAGACGCACGAGATCTGGTGCTCGGTGCTGCGCCCGCCGAAGACGACGGCAACCCTGATCCGCGAATGGTCTGAGTGCTCGGCGACTTCAGAGCGAGATACCGACGATGGCGAGGTCACCACGTGAGCCTAAGCCGATCACCACTCCGGCTTGGCGACTCGGCCCATGAGCGAGCGAACCGTGTCGCGCGGCGACCACCCTTGGGTCAGGACACCTGATACGTGCTCAGTGATCGGCATGTCGATGTTGTGCTCGCGGGCGAGCTCGAGGACCGCCTCAGACGACGTCACGCCTTCGGCGGTTTGCGAGGTGATCGCCACGACCTCGTCCAGCGACATTCCGCGTCCGAGGTTCTCCCCGAAGGTTCTGTTGCGCGACAACGGTGACGAACATGTGGCGATGAGGTCACCCACACCGGCCAATCCCATGAAGGTGAGCGGATCGGCGTTCATGGCTCGGCCCAAGCGGGTCATCTCAGCGAGTCCGCGGGTCATGATCGCGGCCTTGCTGTTGTCACCGAAACCCATGCCTTCGGCCATGCCGGTGGCCAACGCGATGATGTTCTTGACGACGCCTCCCAGCTCGACCCCGATCACGTCGCTCCCGGTGTAGGGCCTGAAGTAGTCCGTCCTGATCCAATCCTGCACGCGCGCACCGGTCGACTCGTCCGCGCATGCGACCACGCTTGCCGTCGGCTGACGCCGGACCACCTCGCGTGCCAGGTTGGGGCCGGAGAGGACCGCGACATGATTGGCCGTGGTCGTCGACTCGCCCAGCACGACCTCGCTCATCCGCTGATGCGAACCTCGCTCGAGTCCCTTCAGCAGACTGAGCACGACCGCGTCCGGCGGTAAGTACTCGCCCCATGCCTTCAGGTTGTCGCGTAGCGACTGCGCCGGGATGGCCAAGACGACGAGGTCAGCGTCGATCAGTGCCTTTTGCGCATCATCGACCGCCGTGATGGACGCCGCCAGTTCAAGACCAGGGTGGAAGGCCGCGTTGCAGCGTGAGGTCTGCACGGCCGCTACGGTCTCGGAGTTGCGGCCCCAAATCCGGACGTCGTGATCTGCATCGGCAAGCACCGCAGCGAACGCAGTACCCCAGGACCCCAGACCCATGACCGCGGCCCGCATCAGTGGCTCCCCTCATCAGGTCGTGCTGCATCGCTTCTCGGCAAGTCTGACCCCTGCGCTTCCAAGATCGACGACGGTGGTGCCTGACCGCGAAGTTCGCCAACCAGGGTGGTGATAGCGCCCATGATCACAGCAGTAATAGCGCGAAAGTCCGGAGGTGAACTCTCCGGAAGCTCGAGCGCGGGTGCGGCCTTCACCCGCATGACCGGCCGTGGCCAGATTCTCGGCAGCTTCGTGTGAGGAGCCAAGAGCTCCTGCGGCCCCCACTGCGCGACCGGAATGACCGGACACCGGGTCTGCCACCAGACCCTGGCGGCCCCGGTCTTGCCGACCATCGGCCACAAGTCCGGGTCGCGGGTCAATGTGCCTTCGGGATAGATCACCACGCAGTGTCCCTGACGGACGCCGTTCACAGCCGCTGCCAGCGCGACACCAGCCTGCGCGCTTTCGCGCTGAACGGGGATTTGGCCAGCTGAGCGCAAGAGGGTCGCGAGTACCGGGGTGTCGAAC
>JBJMHG010000314.1:0-2692 GCA_045807485.1 Actinomycetes bacterium | reverse complement strand
GCTCGCGCGGGACCGCAGGCACCTGTCCGGCTTCATCAAGAACGCGAACGAGGTCGGCGAGGCGACGGCGGCGCAGAGCGCTGACATCAAGCGCGGCATCGCGAAGCTCCCGCGCTTCCTTCGCGAGCTCAAGCCGACGCTCGAGGACCTGGGGCAGCTGTCCGACGAGATGACGCCGACGCTGGCGGATCTCGACCAGGCGTCGCCAAGCCTCACCCGGCTGGTGCTGCAGCTGGGTCCGTTCTCGCAGTCGGCCACGCGCTCGCTCGTGAGCCTCGGGAAGACCACCGACGTCGGTGGACCGGTCCTACAGCGTGCGCGACCGGTCGTGAAGGCCCTGAAGGCGTTCGCTCACAGCTCAAAGCCAGTGTCGAAGAACCTGGACGCTCTCACGGCGAGCCTGGACAAGACCGGCGGCCTCGAGCAGGCCATGAACTACATCTTCTTCCAGATGACGGCGATCAACGGCTTCGACGAGATCAGCCACTACCTGCGGGCGTCGCTGCTCGTCAACGTCTGCTCGTCCTACGTGACGACCGAGGTGCCCGGCTGCGGCGCACACTTCACGCCGAGGAAGTCGATCCGCTCGTCGGCCGCCGCGACCAAGGCGCCGGTCGCTACCGCTGCCAAGGCGGCCGCCGGCACACCGGCCACGGCCCTCGCGAAGGTGGCGAAGGGCCTGCTGCAAATGGGGTCCTCGTCGCCGACCGACAGCCAGCTGAAGGCGCTCGGGAAGCAGAACGTCGAGCGGCTGCAACAGGCGGCGGCGAAGGGTGCGTCCCCGGCGCTCGACCACGTGGGCGCCGGCGGCAGTGACCAGGCACTGCTCTCCTACCTGATGGGGAACGACTGATGCGCGCGTCGAGGCCAAGCGTCTTCGGCAGCCCCGTCCTGGTCGGTGCGATCACCGTGCTCATCGTCGTCGTTGGCATCTTCCTCGCGTACAACGCGAACAAGGGCCTGCCCTTCGTCCCAACCTATGACGTGAACGTCCACGTTCCGAGCGGCGCCGACCTTGTGGTCGGCAACGACGTCCGCGTCGGTGGCGACCGGGTGGGCGCGGTCGACAGCATCAAGCCTGTCGAGGACAAGGCGGGGCACGTCTCCGCCATCCTCGGGCTGAAGCTGGACAAGACGGTCGAGCCGCTGACGACTAGGTCGACGGTGATCGTGCGACCGCGTTCGGCGCTCGGTCTCAAGTACGTGGAGATCACGCCGGCGCGCGGGGGGAAAGCGCTGCAGGCGGGTGACACGCTGCCGCTGCAGCAGGCGCGTCCGCATCCGGTCGAGATCGACGAGGTCTTCAACACCTTCAATGCGCCGACGCGCAGGGGCATTCAGAACACGCTGACCGGCCTCGGCAACGGCTTCGCGGGCCGAGGCGCGGACCTCAATCTCGCCATCGCGGAGCTCCGGCCCCTGGTCGACAACCTGACGCCGGTGGCGCGCAATCTCGCGTCGCCCGAAACCCAGCTCGGCCGTTTCATCCGGTCGCTCGCGCGGGCGGCGGAGGAAGTCTCTCCGGTGGCCGACGAGCAGGCCGCACTGTTCCGCAACCTCGACACGACCTTCGGCGCGCTCGTGCCTGTGAAGAGCGAGATCCGGCAGTTCATCCGCGAGGCGCCGGTGACCGAGGATGTCGCCATCGCGGAGTTCCCGAAGCAGCGGCCGTTCCTGCGCAACACGGCCGCGCTGTTCCGGGAGCTGCGCCCTGGTGCTGCGGTTCTCCCGCGTGTCGCGCCAGTGCTGGCCGACGCGCTCACAATCGGCACCAGCACGCTTGCGCGGACACCGGCGCTGAACGCCGAGCTGACCGGCGTCTTCCGGTCGCTCGACCGCTTCGTCGCCGATCCGGTGGTTCCGCGTGGCATCAACCGGCTCAAGGACACGGTCGTGACGCTGCGCGACCCGCTCGCCTTCATCACCCCCGCGCAGACGACGTGCAACTACATAACCCTCTGGTTCCGCAACATCGCGAGCCACCTGTCCGAGGGCGATGCGCACGGGACCTGGCAGCGCTTCATCATCGTCGCCACCCCGCAGGGGCCGAACAACGAGGGCGGTCCGTCGTCGCAACCGGCCAACGGCCCGTCGGTTGACAACCACCTTCACGCGAACACGTACCCGAACACGGCGGCTCCGGGGCAGACGAAGGAATGTGAGGCTGGCAACGAGGACTTCGTGGTCGGGAAGACGCTCGTTGGAAACGTGCCCGGCAACCAGGGCACCGTCACGCAGGGGCAGAAGTGAGGCGCGCCCGCCACGGCGGCCGCGTGACCCCGTTCGCCGCGGGGATGATCGCCATCGCGGTCGTGGTCTTCGCCGTCTACGCAGCGTTCATCCACAAGTACCCGTGGCAGAACCCGTACGAGCTGAAGGCTGTGTTTGCGAACGCGAGCAACCTCGCGGTCGGGTCGCCGGTGCGCGAGGCAGGCGTCGTCGTTGGCAAGGTCACCAGCATCGACAGCAAGGAGGGCTCTTCGGCGTCGGTCGTGACGATGTCGCTGGGCGACCAAGCGCTGCCGATCCACAAGGATGCGGAGCTGAAGATCCGGCCGCGCATCTTCCTCGAGGGCAACTTCTTCATCGATCTGAGACCCGGCAGCGGGGGCGCCGGAGAGATCAGCTCGGACGAGCAGGTCCCGATGTCGCAGACGTACTCGCCGGTGCAGATCGACCAGGTGCTCGGCGT
>JBJMHG010000313.1:0-9401 GCA_045807485.1 Actinomycetes bacterium | reverse complement strand
CTCATGACCAGTTTGAGGATTCGGGTTGCGGTCCTCGGATTCTTAGCCGCTGTGCCCATGTGCGGAACGGCACTGGCAGCTGCAGCCCAGACGACTGTGGCGTCGCCGGCCCAGCAAGCTGCCGGCAGCAACGACAAGGTTTGGTATCTCGCTCTGGGCGACTCGCTGTCTGTCGGTTTTCAACCGAACAAGGGTGAAACTGACAAGGGATACGTCGACAATCTGTCACGCCGGGTTCGGGAACATGTCCCATCTCTCGCGCTTCGCAACGTGGGCTGCGCTGGGGAGACCAGCAGAAGCCTGATCACTGGTGCGCACTCGCCCTGCCGCTATGTGGCTGGGTCACAGTTGGACGCCGCACTGGCATTCCTCAAAGCGCACCCAGGGCGGATCGGCTTCATCACCGTTGACATCGGTGCGAACGACCTCCTCCGACGATGCCTGGACGGGCACGGCGTGATCGATCTAGCGTGCACAACCGAGCAGGGTCCGCGAATGCAAGCAAGAACCGAACGCATCGTGGATGCGCTGCGGTCCGCCGCTGGCCCAAATGTGCCGATCCTCGGCATGAAGTACTACAACCCGTTCCTCGGCTATTGGGGCAATGTGCCCGGAGGGCGATCAATCGCACGGGCCGACCAAAGAGCGTGGGTCGTCTTCAACGAAGCCCTTACGTCCGCCTATGAAAGCGCGGGGGCCACCGTGGCTGACGTCGCCGCAACCTTCCGCATCGACGACTTTGCAGGCACCGTGATGCTGCCAGATGGCCGGGTAGTTCCTGTCAACGTGGCCTTGGCATGTGAGTGGACGTGGTTCTGCTCGAAGTTTGCCACCGACCCTCACGCGAACAACATCGGCTACCGAAAGATCGGCCGCACGTTCTACGACACGCTCTTGGCTCTGGTGTCCAGCCACACCATGCGGCTAAAGCAATCCCCCACGTGATCAACCCCGTTTGGGCCAGCCGCCGTAGGGAACCGTAAGGATCTCCAGAATGTGGCCATCGGGGTCCTCCCAGTAAAGGCCACGTCCACCATCATTGGTGTTGATCTGTTGGGCCTGGTGCTGCGCTGGATCAGCCCAGTAAGGCAACTCTCTCTCGACCAGCCGTTCCAGGATTTGGTCGAACTCGTCCTCGCTGACCAAGAAGGCGTAGTGCTGCGGATGCACGTCGCCCTCCAGGAAGTCCAGCGAGACGCTGTTGGAAACCTCGACCACTGCGAAGGGTCCGTAGCGTGAGGGTTCCGGCAAACCAAGGATCTCCGCGAGAAATTGAGACGAGGACTTCTTGTCGCGGCAGTAGACAATTGTGTGGTTCAGATCGACCGGCATGGCTCTATCTTGTCGTGGGCGGACCGGCCGCTGTCCAGTGAGCCGACCCAATCTTTTGGAGGCGTCATGACTGTGCACGATGAACGGATCGCCGAGTTTCGGCGCCTGCACTCCTCTGGTTGCTTCGTCATGCCGAATCCTTGGGACGTTGGTAGCGCGGTGGTCCTGGAGCAAATGGGTTTTCGGGCTCTCGCGACGACGAGCGCGGGTTTCGCCTGGACGCTGGGTCGTGCAGACAAGGGCGTCGGACTGCAGGAAATGCTGGGGCACCTGAGAACCATTGTCGACGCAGTGTCGGTGCCGGTGAGCGCGGACTTCGAGGGTGGTTATGCCGAAGACCCCGACGGGGTTGGCAACAACGTAGCGCGTTCTGTCGAGACTGGAATCGCAGGGTTGTCGATCGAAGACTCTTCGAACGATGCCGCTCAGCCATTGCTCCCTCTCGAACTCGCGGTCGAACGCATACATGCGGCCCGCGCAGCCATCGATGCTTCCGGCAAAGATCTCGTGCTCACTGCGCGTTCGGAAGGCTTCGTCGTCGGCCGCCCGGACATCGAGGAAACGATCCGTCGTCTCTGCGCCTACGCCGAAGCAGGTGCCGATTGTCTGTACGCACCTCGAATCGACACCGCTGACGCAGTCTCTGCCATCGTGACGGCAGTGTCACCCAAGCCGGTAAACCTGCTAATCCATACTCCGTTCATCACAGTGGCGGAGGCTGCCGCCTTGGGAGTACGTCGAATTAGCGTGGGGGGCACGCTCTCCCGTGTCGCGTGGCTCGGCTTTCGACAGGCGGCGCAGGAAATCGCCGATGCAGGAACCTTCACCCACTTCAGGGAGCTGCCCAACCCCGATGCTCTTTTCGAGCAACCCTGACCAATCCCAACTGCGAGGGTCGGAGCGCGTAGCCTCTGCGCCATGACGAAGGCATGGGTGGTCAACTGCAGCGAAGGACTGAGCAGGTGATCGTCTCGCACGAGCATCGATTCATCTTTCTCAAGACGAGGAAGACGGCAGGCACCAGTGTGGAGATCTCGCTGTCGCGAGTCTGCGGTCCCGAGGACATCATCGCGCCGATCACCGAGACCGACGAGGAGCTACGGAAGGCCATGGGTGGCCGCCCTCCCCAGAACTACACAGCGCCTCCGTTGGAGATAGAGGGTCGGGCGCATATGCCGGCCAGCGCTGTTCGCCGGATTGTCGGAACCGACGTATGGGACAGCTACTTCAAGTTCGCGATCGAACGGAACCCTTGGGACGCGGTCGTATCGCTTTACTTCTGGCGAACCCGTGAGAACCCTTCGCCTGCCCCGTTCGAGGACTTCGTCAACTCCGACGAAGTGCCTCGTTGGGCTGCCAAGAATGCGCGGATTTACCGCTTGCAGGGCAAGGTTGCGGTTGACCAACTGTGTCGCTTCGAGTCGCTGGACAGCGACCTGGATGAGGTCTGGTCATCCCTTGGCCTTCCGGGCGCACCGGAACTACCTCGTGCGAAGGGTGACTACCGGCCCCGCGAAGCCCGCTATCCGACTATGTACACCCCCGCAACCGCCGAGCGCGTCGGCGACATCTTCGCCTCAATGACGGCAGAGTTCGGCTACCGATTCGAACCACCGTCCGCTGGTGATGAGTCTTCGGGCTAGACGTCTTCCGGCAAGGGCTGCATCGTCATGGCCAACCACTGTGCAGCCACTGAGGTTGTTGTCGTCGTCGGTACCCGCCAGTCGGTGTTGGCGGTCGGTCGGCTCGTCAGGAGCGAATCCAGGTCTCCGAAGACCCTGAGTTGTCCAGAAAGTTCTCGCACGCTGCGGACCATCTCCTCGCTGCGCTCACGGGCCAGCTTCACGACATCCGGCGGCAACGAGATTCGTGAGTCGTCGACGCTTGGTGGGTGCTGATCGAGCCAACTAGCTAAGGACCGGCGAAGGGCGCGATGACGAGTCAGGGAATCGCGGTCGCGCGGGAGCAGCGAGTTCGTCTGACGCAGCAGCTCTGCTTCCTCGGCTGTGAACGAGCGCTTTTGTGCCGCGTCACCCTCAGGGACGAGGAAGCCTTGAGGTATCGACAGCACCTCCTCGAAGGCATTGAAGACTGCCTGCGGTTGCGATGGGTCGATCAGGATGACGACGACGTTCTCTGTCCCGACGACCCCGCCCCAAAGGTCCACCAACGTGGCCAGATCCAGGATCCGAGGGAATGGATCTTGCGAACGCTCAGGGTGGGCCACCGCTGCCGTCCTCGACCATTCATCGAGCGGATCTCGAAGCCCCTCTTTCACCAACTGTTGCCAGGTGCTGGATAGCAGGTCTTCAAAGAGGCGGTATGTGATGACGACTACGGGCGTGCGCTCTGGAGCGCTGTCGACGATGCGTTGCACGTGCTCCCGACGAGCTTGACTCAAGACCTCAGTGCTGATGACACCGTAGGGCGCGTCACCGATCTCTCGCAGCGCCTGACGCCACGGACGTTCGACCACGTCGACTTGGAGATCTGTCTCCCACATCTGCCTGCGGCCGATGAAGCGGTTGATCGGCTGGAAGTGCTGCTTTCCTTCACCGGGATAAACCACTCCCAACTCACGGAGCGGTTGACGCATGGAGGCAAAGGCCCCCTGCACTGAGGTCGTCGCCGTCTTGCGCGGGCCAATGTGCAACACCAGTGACTGTTTCGCGTGTGCGGGTGACACACCTGTCACGGTGTCACTCCTCTTGCGTTCGTCGACGGCCGGCACAAATGTGGCTCGGCTATGTAGCGATACAGTACCCAGGTACTTTCGAAAGCGGTCGCGCGCTGCGCGAGATCCCACAAGTTGACCAGAGTTGGACGAGGCCCGCATGCGTATCGGTCTGCACGTTGGGTTGACGACCGTTGGCAACGACGTCCTGGGCGTGCTCACCGCCAATCAACAACTTCTTGCCGATCATGACTGGGCTGTGGCTCCCGAAGAGCACGACTTCTTGCCGCCGGAGGAAGAGCCACGAAACCTGGTTCGGCTCGTTACGCAGACCACTGACAGTTGGTCGTCATGGTTGCCATCTGTGACTGCAACCGGGGCCGTCATGTCATGCGTCCACCTCGGGGATGCATTGCTCGTGGGCGGGCAGGCGAGCGAGGTGGTCGCCCTGCTCGAGCGGTACGGGGAAGTGAGTGCAGGCGCCCTTGTCAGACGCATAGACGACTACATAGCGACGCGCTACGTGTTGGAGGTCTTTGCCGGACGTGTCCGGCCTTTGAGTGACCGAGAAATGGCAGGACGAGGACCTAACAACTACTTTCCCCGCATTTCGAGATGGCAGTCAGCCTGCGGTTCCGATTTTCGAGCTGTGCTGTGTTCTTCCAGAGACACTGACGCGGACGCCGTCGAGGAGCTCTTGCACTTTCTCGGTCTTCCTGGCTCGCTTCAGCTGGACCTGCCGGACTCGCCAGCGATCAAGGCCGTGGGGGCTGCCGAAGTCGAGGTTCTACGAAGGTTCAACCGGTTGCTGAAGCACAACGACCTCACCGAGCATGAGGCAGAACGCGTGCGAACGTCCGCCATCGCACGACTAACTGCTGAGCCAAACCCGAACCCGTTTGCGATTCCAACCGATGCTGCGAACCGCCTGCTGGACACTTACGAAGAGGGCGCGACGGCACTTTCTCAGTCGATGACGGCCGATCACGCCAAGGCGTTTCTCAGTAAGGACGTCCCGCTCGAGGCCGTCGTAGACGAGGTGGAGGTCGAAGTACGCCTGGAGTCATTGGCCGCCGACTTCGACCTTGCTATCGAAGCGAAACAGTCCAAATCCCCTGGGGACCAGGCGCTCGCTGACGTCCGCCGGCTAGTTCGAAAAGCTCGCTCGAGCCGGCTCCAGGATGATCAGGAAAGCTATCTCAGGTACCGCCGCCGGGTATGTCGACGGTTGCTTCCCGAGCTGCCTGAGTTCCGTGCTGAGGGCGTCGATCAACCAGGCACGACTGCTATCCCACATCGCGTCCTTCAGTACTGGGATCCCGCACCGCCGCCCGAAGAGCTGCTGCCCTGGATGCAGTCGTGGACGGCGGTGGGGATGCCTGATGGCACTCACGAGGTAGCCGACTACGACCGGGGACTGGCCGCGGTCGTCGAGGCGGCAGGAGACCTTGGCCGGCGTGCGTTCGAGGCGTCGACCCATCCGGCCGTCCGGTCAGATCTCTTTCGCTATGCCGAGCTGCATCTGCGCGGGGGTTGGTACGTAGATGCTGAGCATGAGGCGCTGGTCCCCATCAACGACTTCTTCCCCTGGAAGGTGGAACACGTCCTCGTCATCCGCCCCAACACCGATCGTTATCCCAACGGCTTCATCGGCGCGGTGGCCGGTTCGTCCTTGATGCGGGACGCTCTGTTTGAAGCATGCCGCAATATCCTTGACGGCGTTGAGGTCAGCATCATGGACATATCCGGGCCCTTCATGTTCAGTCGCCTGGTTCACCAGTACATGAAGTCACCGAGTCCATCATTCGTGGTACTGCCGACCAATGTGGTCTTCGGTGGTGTCATGCAACGGGCGCACAACGAGGCTGAGTACAAGGCGCACGGGCATTGGAGACACGCCGACATCTAGAAGTTGTTAGTCCGAAATATCCATCCACGAAGGGGAACTTGGTGATCTCGCATCGGTTCAAGTGTGTGTACGTACACGTTCCGAAAACCGGTGGGCAGTCGATCGAGAGTGTTTTCGTCGAGCAGCACGGCCTGACATGGGAAACCCGGGCCCCGCTGCTCCTCCGTCAGTGTGATGACCGCCGCTTCGGACCCAAGTTCCTCGCTCATCTCACTGCGCCGGATTATGTGGCACTCGGTCACTTGAGCCCGCAGGACTGGGACGAGTACTTCACCTTTGGGTCGGTCCGAAACCCATGGGACCGCATGCTCTCGACTTACCGCTACCTGAACCCTGACGAAGAGTCGTTCCCCATTTGGCTGACAACCATCGCCCGCCGCAGATTCGAGAAAGGCAATTACTTCTTTCGCTCGCAGGCCGACTACCTCTGTGACCAAGAAGGAAAAGTCATTGTGGATCAGGTTCTCAGGCTGGAGGACTTCCCCGATGCGTTCGACGCCGTACGGAA
Organism: Actinomycetes bacterium; assembly: GCA_045807485.1. Classification (GTDB taxonomy): domain Bacteria; phylum Actinomycetota; class Actinomycetes; order JAHEKZ01; family JAHEKZ01; genus JAHEKZ01. Next base: position 2,978 of record JBJMHG010000313.1, on the reverse strand, counting down.
ACGCCTAAACATTCCCGGTAGAGGACTTCCGCGAGTCAATGTCTCCCAGCACCAGCCAACTCTCACGCCCGAGGCGGTGTACGACCGTGAGACGGAGGAGTTCGTTGCAGAGATGTACGCACAAGACCTGGCGTTGTGGCACTACGACCCACCATCGGCAAGGCGCGCCGCGACTTCTCGGACCGAACAGACCTAGAACGCCGTCAACCTTCAGACGTTGAAGCGGAACTCCACAACGTCGCCGTCGTGCATCACATAGTCCTTGCCTTCCATGCGGACCTTGCCAGCCGCTTTGGCTTCGTTCATTGAGCCGGCCGCAACCAGTTCGTCGAATGAGACCACCTCGGCCTTGATGAAGCCTCGCTGGAAGTCCGTGTGGATGACTCCTGCCGCCTCAGGGGCCGTCGCTCCTTTCGAGATGGTCCAAGCGCGCGCTTCCTTCGGCCCGGCGGTGAGGTAGGTCTGCAGGCCGAGAGTTGCGAATCCAACGCGAGCCAAGAGGTCGAGGCCACTTTCCTCCTGCCCGATTGACTGCAGCAGTTCGAGCGCCTCGGCATTGTCGAGCTCAACGAGCTCCGCCTCGATCTTGGCGTCCAAGAAGATCGCTTCAGCTGGAGCCACCAGCGTTCGCATCTCGTCCTTGAGGGCGTCATTGGCGAGTTCTGACTCGTCCATGTTGAAGACATACAGAAAGGGTTTGGCCGTGAGTAGGAACAGTTCTTTCAATGGCTCAAGATCGAGCCCGGCGGCGAACACAGTCTGGCCTGAGTCCAATATCTTCTTGGCCTCTTCAACGGCAGCGACTTGGTCAGCTTTGCCCTTGACCAAGCGCGATTCCTTCTGCAGCCGGGGCAGCACCTTGTCGATGGTCTGCAAGTCCGCCAGGATCAGCTCGGTGTTGATGGTCTCGATGTCATCGCGGGGTGACACCTTGCCGTCGACATGCACCACGTCAGGATCGTCGAAGACACGGATCACCTGACAAATCGCCTCTGCCTCGCGAATGTTGGCGAGGAACTTGTTCCCGAGGCCTTGGCCCTCGGACGCCCCCCGAACGATGCCTGCGATGTCGACGAACGACACCGTGGCCGGCAGCTCACGCTCTGAGTTGAACAGTTTCGCCAGCACCGGCAAACGTGCGTCTGGCACGCCAACCACGCCGACGTTGGGCTCGATGGTTGCGAACGGGTAGTTGGCGGCCAGTACGTCATTCTTCGTCAGGGCGTTGAAAAGGGTCGACTTGCCGACGTTGGGCAATCCGACGATGCCGATGGTGAGGGCCACGGGTCACCATCGTAGAGAAGCTCGTTCGTCGATATCGCTTTGGCTCTCGAGGGCATGAACCGGGACCATGGTGCTATGGCAGCGAGCGACGAAGCAGTGCTGGTGACCGGACTCTATGGGTCGGGCAAGTCTTCGCTCGTGGCAGAAATGGCCGAGCGGCTCGAAATGGCGGATGTCCCCTTCGGCGCGATCGATGTCGACTGGTTGACCTGGTACCACCTGCCCGGTGAGGCACCGGGAGCGATCGTTGATCTGCGGTCACAGAACCTCTCCGATGTGGCCAATCGCTATCTGAACGCGGGGGTGCAACGACTGCTTCTTGCTGAAGCGGTACGCCGTGATGAAGATGTCGCTGCGATACGGCAGCTGTTGCCCTGTCCGGTTCGGGTGGTGCTCCTCGACCTGTCGCTCGAGGTCATCGAGTCACGTCTGAGCAAAGACCCGACCACTGGACGCGCCCACGACTTGCGGGTGGCACGCGACTGGGCGGGTCGAGGGCTGGGCAAGGTCACAGCCGATCTCGTGCTTGACGGTGAAGCTCCACTTCGTGAGTCCGCGGTGCGAGTGCTGCGCTGGTTGAGATGGTTCCCGGAGGGCATTTCCTAGCGCTTCTTGGTGTCGCGAGCCGTCGTTGTCACACCCTCCCGCCACCCTGGGCACATGGAATCCTCGTCCTTGCTTCTGATAGTCCTGCTGGTTCTGGTCGCGGGTGCAGCTGGTGCGTCCGTTGCTACCTGGCTGATCGGACGCCGCACCCGCGGAACTCACAGTCCCGAGCGGTCAACATCGGACTCGCCATCACCTGAGTCTTTGATAGCGCCGGTGACACAGGCACTGCTGCGAGTGGAGCAACAGCTCGCAGTCAGCGAGCGCTACCGCGCCGAAGCCCACGGCCAGCTTCAAGAGCAGGTGCGGACGATGAACGAGACCTCTCAGCTCTTGCGCACTGAAGCGTCCTCTCTTGTGCAAGCGTTGCGCGCCCCGCAGACGCGGGGCCGCTGGGGTGAAGTACAGCTGCGTCGAGTCGTCGAGCTCGCGGGCCTGGTTGAGCACTGCGATTTCACCGAACAGATGACGGTTGTCAACGCAGAGTTCAGGCAACGCCCTGACCTCGTCGTACACCTGGCCGGCGGCAAAAACATCGTCGTCGACGCCAAGGTCTCCATCGCGGCCTACCTCGAGATGTCGGGCACGAACAACGAGTCACAGGCATCGGATCGCAAGTCTGCGCACGCTCGGCATCTGCGCGCCCACGTCGACCAGCTTGCGGCCCGAGCTTATTGGGAGACACTCGCTCCTACCCCAGAGTTCGTGGTGCTCTTCGTCCCCGCTGAGCCCTTTCTCTCCGCAGCGTTAGAGGCCGAGCCGTCGCTGCTCGAGTACGCCTTCGAGAAGAACGTCGTCATGGCAACCCCCAACACCTTGATCGCGCTACTGCGCACAGTTGCCTACACCTGGCGGCAAGACGCGTTGACGCAGAACGCACAGGCCGTCCTCGACACCGGACGTGAGCTCCACCAACGGCTCGGAACGCTGGGGTCACACGTGACCAAGATGGGCTCGTCACTGGAAGCCAGCCTCAAGGCCTACAACTCGATGGTGGGATCGCTCGAGGGTCGCGTGCTCGTTACTGCGCGACGTTTCAACGATCTGCGGGTCACCGACGAGGTGTTAGCGTCCCCCGACTCGATCGA
>JBJMHG010000312.1:0-7659 GCA_045807485.1 Actinomycetes bacterium | reverse complement strand
TCGGACGGAGGAATCGATGAACCTTTAGTGCAGGTTCTGCGCAAGTTCTGTAGCCCAGTAGGTGATCACGTTGGAAGCACCGGCTCTCTTGATTGCGGTGACCGACTCTGCAATCGCTCGCTCTCGATCGATCCAACCCTTCGCGGCGGCGGCTTCCAGCATGGCGTACTCACCGCTGACTTGATATGCCGCCACGGGTACATCGACCGCATCGCGGACGCGTCCGATGATATCCAGGTACGGCCCGGCGGGCTTCACCATCACGGCGTCTGCGCCCTGCTCGAGATCTGCCCGCACCTCGCGCAGTGCCTCAGCACTGTTGGCGGGGTCCATCTGGTAGCCGCGGCGGTCACCGAACGACGGTGTGCTCTCGGCGGCATCTCGGAACGGCCCATAAAACGCCGACGCATACTTCGCGGAGTACGCCAGGATCATGCGATCGGCATAGCCAGCGGAGTCCATTGCCTGGCGTATCACGCCAACCTGTCCATCCATCATTCCGCTCGGTGCGACGACATCTGCTCCAGCTTCCACTTGTGCGCTGGCAACCGACGCGTACCTCAGAAGCGCCATGTCGTTGTCGACGGTGGACCGATCGGCAGTCAACGGCCCGCAGTGCCCGTGATCGGTGTACTCACAAAGACACAGATCGGCCATGAGCACGGTCGAGTCACCAAGGTCGGACTTCAAGATTCGAAGGGCTTGCTGAACGACGCCTTCATCTGCGTCAGCCTGTGAACCGGTTGCGTCCTTTTGCTGCGGAATGCCGAACACAATCAGGCCACCGACACCAGCGGTCACTGCCTCTGCCGCAACCTTACGAAGTGACTCAAGCGTGTGTTGCTGCACGCCCGGCATGGAGGAAACATCCTGTGGGTCACTGATGCCCTCTTTCACAAAGAGCGGCAAGACAAAGTCTGCTGCGTGCAACCTGGTCTCCTCCAGCAACCGCCGCAGCGCTGCGGTTGTACGCAGACGCCGAGGGCGGTCGCTGGGGAACACCATGGCGACCTCTACTTGGCCTTTCGGCGGGATGCTGCGCGCCGAAGGCTTGGACGCCACACGCTCTCGCCTTGCTCCAACGCTGCAGCTCGCTGCATCGAACCGAAGTCGGCAAGACCCTGAGCCAGGACGTCGATCGCTGGTTTTTCAGCCAGAACATCAACGCGTAGTCCGTGCTCTTCAGCAGTCTTTGCGGTCTGCGGTCCGATGCACGCCACGACGGTGCTGGCGTGCGGCTTACCAGCGATTCCGATCAAGTTGCGGACGGTGCTCGACGACGTGAACAGCACGGCATCGAACCCACCGGTCTTGATCGCCTCACGGATCTCAGCGGCGGGCGGTGCGGCACGCACCGTGCGGTACGCCGTGACGTCTTCGACCTCCCAACCAAGCTCGATCAGGCCGGCAACCAATGTCTCAGTGGCAATGTCGGCGCGGGGCAAGAACACTCGGTTGATCGGGTCGAACACGTCGACTTAGGCCGGCCAGTCCTCGAGGAGCCCGGCCGCAGACTGCTCTCCACTCGGAAGGAGGTCAGGCTTGACGCCGAAGGCAACGAGCGCCGCAGCGGTTTGTTCACCGACTGCCGCGATCTTGATCCCCGCGAACGCCCGCGCGTCGAGACCGTACTCCTCGAACTTCTCACGGATCGCGCGTACCGCGTTGACAGACGTGAAGGCGATCCACTGGTACCGGCCCGCCACCAAGCCATGGAGCGCGCGGTCCATCTGCTGTGGCGTGCGCGGTGGCTCGACTGAGATGGTCGGCACCTCAACCGGGACGGCGCCGTAGCGACGGAGCTGCTCCGAGAGCGAAGCTGCTTGCTCCTTGGTCCGCGGGACCAGCACTCGCCACCCGAAGAGCGGCTTGGACTCGAACCAGGACAACCGGTCGCGCAGATCCACACCTTCACCGATGACTGCCATCACCGGCTCAGGCAGCTTGGCCGCCTTGATCTCTTTCGCCACCAGTTCGAGGGTCGACACGAGGGTCTTCTGCTCAGTCGTGGATCCGTGTGAAGTCACCGCGATCGGGGTTCCCGGATCACGTCCTGCACCCACAAGGCCCGCTGCTGCCGCAGCAACCCGACCGGCGCCGCCGAGCACTACGAGCGTGTTGTGGTCGTCGCCGTACGAGGCCCAGTCTGGCCTGGCGTCGCTGGGATTGAGTACCTGCACGGCCTTGGTCTTGGCGGTGGTGAGCGGGACGCCGGCGTAGGTCGGAACAGAGGTGACAGTGGACGCGCCCGGAACGACTTCGAACGCAATGCCGTTCTTGTCGCACGCTGACGCTTCCTCGGCGAACCCGTGGAACAGCGCTGGGTCACCGTCCATCAACCGCACCACGTAGCCACCTTTCTTGGCGGCGGACGTGACGAGCTTCGCGCGAGCCGCGATCGTCAACGGCTGACCGTCTTGACCGCAGGACGCGTCGATCACCTCTACCTCAGGGGGCGCGTAGGACTCTGCGGCGGCGCGCGAGGCGTCCTGGTCGACCACGACGATGTCGGCGCGCTTGAGCGCCTCTACCGCGCGAACGGTGAGAAGTTCAGGGTCTCCCGGCCCCGCGCCGATGAACGCGACGGTGCCTACTGGCTTCTTGTTGGTCGTGCGTGTACTCACAGGTGTTCCCTCGAAATGGCGGGTTCGGCGGTGTCGAGCAACCGTGCGGCGAGCTGGCGGCCAGCGGCATCGGCGTCGATCACCGGCGAGGTGATGGACATACGGGTGACGGCGGATCCGTCGGAGGAGGCAACGAGCGCCTCCAGGGTGAGCTCTGGCTCGGCGAACCCGAGCTCGCTGACGACACCGAGGGCGCCGACAGGCGCTGAGCACCCAGCTTCGAGAGCTGCGAGCACAGCACGTTCTGCGGTGACAGCCGCGCGCGTGGACGCGTCGTCGAGCTGCCGTAGTAGTGCGTGTCGGTCGTCGCCGGCAAGATCGCGCACCACTTCGATCGCGAGCGCTCCTTGACCAGGAGCGGGCAGCATGACGGCGGGGTCGATCGTCTCGGTGACGGCGTCCAGGCGTCCAAGCCGTTGCAATCCGGCCTTCGCAAGCACAACCGCATCGACGGTTCCACTCTCGACCAGACCGATTCGGGTATCGACATTCCCTCGGATGTCGACGACGTCGATATCGGCGCGCAGCGCCTTGAGTTGCGCAGCGCGACGCGGCGAACCGGTTCCGACTTTCGCGTTGTGTGGCAGTGTCTGCAGCGTCAGACCGTTGGAAGCCACCAGTGCGTCGCGAGCGTCACCGCGCTCGGGAATGGCGATGAGCTCGAGATCTGGCATCTCCGCTGTGGGCAGATCCTTGAGCGAGTGCACCGCAAGATCGATCTCACCCATCAACAACGCATCGCGCAGCGCGCTCACGAAGATTCCGGTTCCACCGATCGACGCCAGTGAGTCGCGAGAGACGTCACCATGCGTCGTCACGTGCACCAGCTCGACGTCGCGGCCGGTAATGGCGTGCACTGCGTCCGCCACCAAGGTGGCCTGCGCCTGGGCCAGCGCGCTGCGGCGAGTACCGATTTTGAGGGCGGTCATGGGGCACCCTCGTCTCGTTCTGGTGTGAGTCCGGGAGTTCGTAGTGCCTCAACCGTGCGCAGGTCGAGGTCGAACAGGCGATGAAGAGCTTCGGCATATGCCTCACCATCGGGCTCTGAAGCCAGCTCTTTCACCCGGACGGTCGGCGCGTGCATCAGCTTGTCGACCACACGGCGTACCAGATGCTCAATGTCGGCACGGTCGCCATCGGACAGGTCAGGCCGACGACTGACGAACCAGTCGAGCTCTGACCCGACGATCTCAGACGCCAGGGCCCGAAGTGCGACGACGGTCGGTGCCACCTTCTCGGCCACTCTCGCACCGAGGTAGTTCTGCACCTCGGCGCCAACGATGCGTCGGACCCCTTCAACGTCCTGCTCATACGAGCCGTCAGCGAGGAGTGCACCGAGATCTTCGATGTCGATCAGCGTGACGCCTTGAACGCCGAGGACTTCGGGGTCGATGTCACGTGGCATGGCGAGGTCCAGCAGCACGATGGGTGTGTGGCCGGCCTCGGATCGAGCTTGAGCAACGACGTCAACCGGAACCATGTGACCGATCGCACCGGTGCAAGAGACCACCAAGTCAGCCTTGGCAATCGCCGCACCGATGGACTCGATGGAAGCCGTGCTGGCGCCCAAGGTGGACGCCAGCTGCTCAGCCTTTTCTGACGTCCGGTTCGCAATGGTCAGCGTCATTCCGAGCTTTGCGGCGGTGGACGCGGTCAATGCAGCCATAGAGCCAGCTCCAATGACTAGGACCGCGCGCCCGGCGAGGCCTTCAAGGGACCGGGCCGCCAGGTCGAGCCCAACACTCACCAGCGACGCACCGGCTTTGTCGATGCCAGTCTCAGAGTGAGCTCGCTTACCGACGCGCAAAGCCGTCTGCACCAAGTCGTTCAGCTCACGACCCAGCGTGCCTTCGTCTTGCGCCGCTCGCAGCGACTGGCGTACCTGCCCAAGAATCTGTGACTCACCGACGACCATCGAGTCGAGTCCGCTCGCCACCGAGAAAAGGTGCTGCACAGCGCGGTCCTCGTAGTGCACGTACAGGTGCGGTACTAGCTCGTCTGGCACCACGCCGGTGGCTCGAGCCAAACCTTCGGTCGTGGCATCGACAGCCGGGTGGAACTTGTCCGCCTCGACGTAGATCTCGATGCGGTTGCACGTCGCGACGACCATCGCCTGGTGGATCGAGGAATTCTCTGTGAGCTCGTGCAACAACTTCGCCTGCGCATCGGTCGGCAAAGCCAAACGCTCCAACATCGGCACGGCAGCGGTGCGGTGAGAGACACCCAGCGCGATGAGGCTCATGGCGCGACCAGCCCGAGTTCGTCACCACGCCGCTGTTGGTGGAAGGCAAGGATCTGCAGCTCGCTGGCAAGGTCTACCCGCCGCACATCGACGTCAGCCGGAACTGAAAGGACCACCGGAGCGAAGTTCAAGATGCTGGTGACGCCGGCATCCACCAACGCATCGGCGACCTTTTGCGCCGCAGGCGCCGGCGTCGCAATGATGCCGATGAGGGCTCCCTGCGCCTGGGCGACGTCAGCGAGGTCGCTGAAGGGCCGCACCACCAAGCCGGTGATCTCGGTGCCAACCAGGTCGGGGTCTTCGTCCAGCAGAGCCACGAGACGAAAACCCCGGGATGCGAAGCCGCGGTAGTTGGCCAGTGCGTGCCCGAGGTGTCCGACGCCGACGATGACTACGGGCCACTCGGAGGTGATCCCGAGCTCGGCGCCAATCTGGTCGATCAGCACCGCGACGTCGTACCCCACCCCTCGGGTTCCGTACGAGCCAAGAAAGGACAGGTCTTTGCGGAGCTTGGCTGGGCTCACCCCAGCTGTGGCCGCCAGCGCGACTGAAGAGACGGTGTCGACCCCGGCGTCCTTGATGTCGACGAGGACTCGGTGGTAGAGGGGCAGCCGTCCAACCGTTGCCTCAGGCACTCCGAGGCGGCGCGAACCGGTGTCACGCCCGGCATCGGCGCGGCCAGAGTCGGCGGTCACGGCGTCTCCTGAGGTACGGAACATGCCCGGCCCCGGTCGTGGTCCGGGGGGCTGCTTTGCGGCAGAACCCCGGCCAGCTCTGGGGGAACGGGCTCGCCGTCAGGGTAGGCGCTTGTGAAGGACCGCACAAAGTTGCAGCGGCGGCTGTCTCACGGTATGAGACGGCCGCCGCCACGGGGTCACATCCGGGTCCGCTCAGCCGTAGCGGTTCTGCCCTTGGGTGCCAGGCAGGAGCGTGAGCACCAAGAACCAGATCGCGCCGATGCCGCAGGGAATCAAGTTGACCCAGTACCACCAACCCGAGCGGTCTGTGTCGTGGAGTCGGCGCACCATCACTGCCAGGCTCGGCAGAAGGAGCGCCAGCACCACCACCGCCAGCAGGATCCAGAAGATGACGCTTCCGCCGCTACCGCTGACTGAAGCGCCGGTGGAGTTGGGCCCAGAATCTGTGCTGGTCGTCCAGTCCATCGTGGCGAAGATGCCGATGTAGGGAATCAACGACACCAAGAACACAAAGAGCGCCCACCACCAGTACTCAGCTCGCGTGGCACGTCCTGACCAGGACGACCACCCCGCAAAACCACGCTTGATGGCCTCACCGAATCCGACCACGGATAGTCCTCCTCCTCGACGGTTCCGCGCCAGCGTCCCAGATGATCTTGAGCGCTAGGGCAGAATCGCCCGGCGTGTCTGCCTGCAACCTCAAGATCATCTGCACGAGTCGTTGCCGAGCGGAGGGCCAGGGTGCGGCGGCGTCGGACTAACCCGCAATTGCCTTCCGGAGTCGAGCTTCGTCCACTCGCCAGTAGTCGTGCTGGACGCCGTCGACTAACGTCACCGGGATCTGGTCCCACCACAGTTCCGTGAGCTCCGGACTGCCGGTGATGTCGACCTCTTTCCACGTCGTGCCGGTGTCGGCGGCCACCTTCTCGATCACCGACCGGGCCTCATCGCAGAGGTGACAGCCCGGTTTGGTGAGCAGTGTGATTCTGGGGTCACTCACTTGTCTCCTCCTGACCGGCGCGGTCGAGCCTGCTCCGCACCACCTCACCGGAGAGTGAGTGCGGCAAAGCGTCAACCACCTCGATGACCTTGGGTTGCTTGAAGCGGGCCAGGCGCTCGCCAAGGTGATTTCTGATCGCGTCCAACGTGACCCCGCTGTCGACCACGACGAACGCCTTCACGGCTTCACCGCTTCGTCCGTCAGGAACCCCGACCACTGCGGCATCGCGGACGCCCGCATGCTGCAGCAACGCGATCTCGACTTCGTGCGGATAGACGTTGAACCCGCTCACGATGATCACGTCCTTGCGACGGTCGACGATGTGCAAGTCACCGTGCTCGTCAGCGAAGGCGACGTCACCGGTGGCAAACCACCCATCAGGGTCAGGGCCGCCGCCGCCATCAGGCCAGTACCCGCTGAACAGGTTGTCGCCCTTGATCCAAACCTCTCCTGGATCACCGTCGGCCGGGTCGATCTCTTCTCCGTCGTCATCCAGCAGACGAATGGAGACGCCCAAGAACGGACGCCCCACCGAACCGGGCTTTGCACGACCAGACACCACCGTCGAGCTCACACCAGGAGCCGCCTCGGTCAGGCCGTATCCCTCGTGGATGTACCACCCCGTGAGCGTGTGGATCCGATGCTGAACGTCAACAGACAGCTCAGCTGACCCGCTGAACGCGATACGGAGCCCTCCGAGTACCTCCACTGCTTCCGACGCTGATGCCCAGATCGACCAGATCGCCGGCGCCCCCGGCACGTTGGTCACTCGGTACTGACCGACGAGCCCCAGTGCATCGGCGACCTCGACACCGTCGACGAGCACTCCGGTTGCGGCCGCTCGAGTCAGCGCACCCAAAGTTCCGGCGAGAGAGTAAACGTGGGTCAGCGGCAGCAGCATCAGCACGACGTCGTCGGGCTCGACCACGGCGATCGGCGCCGCCGCCACCTGTTCGATGTTCGCGATGAGCGCGCGATGAGTCAACATCGCACCTTTGGCTTCGCCGGAGGTGCCGGAGGTGTAGATCACCATCGCTAGCGTCTCTGCGCCTGGCGGCTATTCTGCAATGGTCGAGTCTCCGATCAGCAGCGACT
>JBJMHG010000311.1:0-2738 GCA_045807485.1 Actinomycetes bacterium | reverse complement strand
CGAGCTGATTGCCCGCCACCGAGGACACGAGCAAGACACCGCCGGCGACGGGTTCTACGTGCGCTTTGACGGGCCCGCGCGCGCGATTCGCTGTGCGCTCGAGATCGTCGACGCGGTTCGACCTCTTGGTATCGAGATCCGCGCGGGACTCCACGCCGGGGAGTGCGAGCTGGTCGATGGAAAGTGCAGCGGTCTGTCGGTATCGATCGCCGCGCGCGTCATGGCGGCAGCGCCACCTTCGCAGGTGCTGGTGTCGCAGACTGTCAAAGACCTGACGGCGGGCTCGACTCTGGAGCTGGAAGACGTGGGGGAGCGCGAGCTGAAGGGCGTACCTGGCCAGTGGCACCTCTATCGGGTCATCGACCGATGAGCGCCTATCAACTGCATCGCGATCTAAAGTGCCGGCGTCGCAGTGGGAGCCAGGCCGGCGTCCGCTAGCAATGCCTCAACGAGCGCGTCGAGGTCTCCGCGGACGAGGTCGCCGATCGGATCGCCGGTGTAAGCGAGCAAGTGGTCGACCGGCAGTGACATTGCGGCGCGCATCGCAAGCAGTCGGCGGCGTTCTGGGTCGTGCTCGTCGCGATACACCGTGCTGGACGCCCGAAGCCGCCGGATCTGTGCGATCCGCATCGGGATGTAAAGGACGAGCAAGAACAGTGCAGGGACCAGGAAGGTCAACCAACCGAGCGCCAGCGCAAGCCGGTGGATGGCCGTGTCGCCCGTGAGCGCCAGGTCGACCACATTGCCGCCGCTTTGCGCGCCCGCGGTCTGGAGAGCGGTGGCCAGCTCGTCACCGATCACCGGAGTGCTCGAGAGGGTGTCCGCAGCAGATCCAAAAGCGTCCTGCACCGATGAGCCGGCGTTGCCGACGGCATCGGTGACGGCGCTGAGCCGGTCGACGAGCAGGAACACCCGGCGTCCGATCCACGCCAGCACCGCAACGGTGACGACGACCAGCACATCGCGGGTGATGGTGCCCCGCCGCTGCCGCGCCTCAGACGGATACAGCACCCACCTCGACTCAGCTGAGCCAGCTCCGGCCACGACTACCTCCACCTCTTTGGGTGCAACGACGCGTTGCATCCATAAGACGGAACTATGGCCGACTCATGCGGACGGTACTAGCCGCGCCTTGCTCGTGAGTCGCCAGAAGTTCCATAACACGGAGGCAACGCGTCGTTGCACCCACACCGGGCGGAACGGTCAGTCGAGGCTGAACACGGTGGTGCGGACGTCTGTCATGTCGCGGAGCTGGGCCAAACCACCGACGCGGCCCCAGCCAGTGCGCGTTCCACCGGCACCACCGAAGGGCTGGGCGTTCTCGAAGTAGTCGGTGCTGTCGTTGACGACGACTGACCCCACCCGCAACTCCTGGCTGAACCGGAACGCCCGCTTGAGCGACTGCGTGAACACCGCGGCCTGCAGACCGAGGGCGTCGGAGTTCGCGATCCGCAGTGCCTCGTCGTCGCCTCGCGCCGCAATGATCGGCACGATCGGTCCGAACGACTCTTCGCGACTGACCAGCATTTGCTCGGTCACGCCCGTCAGCACGGTGAGCTCGTAATACAGCTCGGTCGGCTGCTGCGCTCGGCGTCCACCGCCAACGAGCACCTCAGCACCGGACGCCACAGCGTCGGCAATGTGAGCGTCCATCTTCGTGGCGGTCATCTCGTTGCACAGCGGACCCATCGTGGTCGACTCCGTGAATGGGTCACCCAGCGAGACAGCCTCCGCTGCCTTGCGTGCCTCGATCGTGAACTCCTCGACCACGGACGCGTCAACGATCACACGCTCGGTCGCGCAGCACACCTGGCCCGCGTTCCAGTACGCACCGTAGACCGCCGCCTCGGCCGCTTTCTTGAGGTCGGCGTCGGACAATACGACGACAGGGCCGTTGCCGGACGCCTCGATGATCGACCGCTTCAACCCGGCGGCCTTGACAATCCGCTCAGCCGTGGCCGACGAGCCGACGAATCCGATCGCATCGACACCCGGATGCGTGACGAGCTGTTCACCTACCGCCCCTTCGCCGGGAAGGATCGAGACCAGCCCGTCCGGGACGCCGGCGTCCTTGAGCAGCCGTCCGAGCGCCTGCGCGGCCAGCGGAGTGATGGCTGGTGGCTTGGCGACGACCGCGTTACAGGTGGCCAACGCCGGAGCGATGAACTCCGCGGCGATCATCAGCGGGAAGTTCCAAGGTGTGATGCCGGCCCACACACCGATGGGCGCTCGCCACGTCATCATCTGCTTGTCGCGGACCGCCGAGGGGATCGTCTCGCCATAAAGCCGCAATGCGTCTTCGGCCGACACCCGGAACAGGCTGGCGGTGTCTTCGACGTCATCGTGCGCCTCGGAGTGATACGGCTTGCCTTGTTCGATGGTGGTGAGACGCGCGAGCTCGTCGGCGTTTTCCTCGACCAGGTCGGCAACTCTGTGACACAGGTCGGCGCGCTCCTGCGCAGACCAGTGGCGGTAGTCGTCGAACGCTGTGCGCGCAGCAGCAACAGCGCGATCAACCTGGCCACGCGAGGGAACCGGCAGGTCGACGAGGTGCTCGCCCGTCACGGGCGAGTGCAAGGTGACCGCGCCGTCGGATTCTCCGTCGACGTAAGAACCGGCGAGAAAGAGCTGAGCGTCAAAAGTCGGCACGCGTACCTCCGGGTGAGACTGGCCTGGACTCGGGCATCTGACCAGGTCAGGTGACGGCTCAGTGTCTCAAGGCGACGCTGAGGGCGTTC
>JBJMHG010000310.1:0-3652 GCA_045807485.1 Actinomycetes bacterium | reverse complement strand
CGACCTGCGACCCGACCTTCCCAGGTGAGAGCACGTGCTCGCTTGTGCGCCCGGAAGCGGGAACCGGCGCCCGCGAGCTGGTCGACTACGTGAAAACCGACGTTATGTCGGTTGCCCGCGTACTCGGGTCCGGGGTTGCCGAGACCGACGACCAACCAGGGCAGCTCGTCGTCGACAGAGCGATCAGAAGAACGCCGGCGCCCGATCAGTCCGAGTCCTCCTGGGCGTCAGCCTGAGGTGCACCCTCTTCTGCACCCTCAGCTGCGACAACATCTTCGTCCTCTTCCAGCTCGGCCGCGGCCTGCTGGGCGCTGAGCACGTGGATGATGACCAGATCTGGATCGGCGACCAGGGTGACGCCCGGCGGCAGAGCGACATCGGAGGCGTGGATCGCGGTGCCGATCTCGAGATCCTCAACGCTCACCACGAGCTCAGACGGGATGTTGGTGGCTTCGGCTTCGATTGCGATGGTGTCGTTGGTGTGCTCCAGCAGTCCACCTGGGGCAATCTTTCCTTCCAGGCGTACCAATACCTCGACGGTGACCTTCTCGTCGGTGCGAACCGCCACCAGGTCGCAGTGCTCGATGGTTTGCCGCACTGGGTCGCGCTGCACTGACTTGGGAAGCACCAACTGTGCGGCACCGTCGATCTTCAGCGACAGCAGCGCGTTGGACTGCTTGAGCGCCAGCATCAGCTCGTGGGCCGGCAGCGACAGGTGCTGAGTGTCTTCTCCGTGGCCGTAGACCACGACGGGCACTTTCTTCTCACGACGCAGTCGACGGGCAGCGCCCTTGCCGAACTCGGTGCGACGCTCGGCGTCAATGGCGATCTCTGACACGGTGTCTCCTGCAGCTGCTAGTCGGGCGGCGCACGACTCGATGCCGCCTGCAACTGCTCAGCACCGCGTCGATCACGGGAGCTCGACCTGCGAACTCGCCCTCGCCGGGACCCGGTGAGTCTACGGGGCCCGGCTTAACGCTCCAAAATCGCCCTCACGGATTGCGCAGTGTCCGTCTCTGCCGTGCTGTCACAGCGGGTCGTGACTGCCGATGCTGACGACGACATCCTTCCAAGCCTGCTGCGAGGGAGCATCGCTCAGTCGGAAGTCGCCGCCCACGGTGGAGTCGAAGTACGTGGCGAACGCAGCGTTGTTGTCCTCGAGATACCGACCCAGCGTGCCCAACCAGGCCGCACGCTTGGTGCCATCTGGGTCGACGCCAACTTTCAGCGACCCGGTCTCGGCGATGCCGAACTGGAGCCCGAGGTTGCGCGTGGTCGTGAGCGCCCGGCCATACATGTCAGCTGGCTTGGCGTATGGAGTAGTCGAGTTGGGCACGCTGTAGCAGTCCCAACCCAGCGTTTCCACGACGTCCTTGCCGGGGAAGTAGTCGGTGAAGGTGCGGCCGGACGCGGGGTTGACGGTCCATCCCATCAAGATGAGTGTGTTGTGCAGTCGCGGGTTCTTGGCAGCGTCGGCAAGGGCGGCGATGTGCCGGTAAGCGTCGCGGTACTGCTGCGCGGTGAAGGTTCCGTTCGCGATGTCGTCCTCGGGCTCGTGCCAGTAGCTCCACCAGATCTCGCGATCTGTTGGTGCGGTGCGGAACCAGTTCGTGAGGAACGCGTCGTCCTTGCCGGAAAGAATGTCGGCTGGCAGGGCTTTGAACGACACCACAATTGACCCGCCCACGTCACCCGCACGTCCTGGCCATGCAGTGGGAAGTCCTGGGTAGAACACCCGGACGACTTCCATCCCGCCGTATTTCGCGTTGGAGTCAGCTACTGCATCCGTCCACGCCCGAGAGCCTTGCTCGACACTGGCGCCGAACAGGGTGTCGCCGTTGCCTGCACTCGGCGTGGGAGTGGGGGAAGCTGACGAGGGCGACGCCGATGGCGAAGCACTGCGCGAAGCACTGGGTGAGGCGCTGGGTGAAGCACTCGGTGAGGCGCTGAGTGAGTCGCTCGGCGTCGGCGTCGGTGTCGTCTTCTTCGGGCCCTTCACCGGATGCAGACGAACCCGGTCGACCTTGAGACCGTTGTCTCCTCCGACGCCATCAGCGGTCACACTGAGAATAAGGTCGTCGCCTTGGCCCGAAGCAGTCGCCACGAACGTCACGCGCGACCATTGACCGCTCCTGGCAACGAATGACTGGCCCGTGCGTGAGACGACGGACGAGCCTTTCCACTCAGCCAGGTGGAACTGTCCGCGAACCGGACGACGAAGAGCACGCACGAATACCGATGCCTGGTACTCGCGGCCGCCGACTGAGTGCGGTGCGGTCGACCGCTTGTCGGTGAGCCGGGCCACCGAACCCGAACGCGCCTCCAAAGCCGCCGCTCGACTGCTCGCCCACACTCCACCCTTGGCCACCTTCAGGGCGTGAGTGTGCGTCCAGTCAGAGAGACCGTTGCCGAAGCCGGAGTTGCGGATCAGGTTCGGCCCAAGCACGGTTCGCTTCAGCGCATCTGGGGAGCCAACGGGTGCTGCTGAAGACGGCACGACGAGTGCTGCGAGTGCGACACCAGCTGCGAGAGCGAAGGCCGCACTCACTGCGGCGATCCGACGTTGAGGCGAGGGCGTTGAGTCGGTCATGCGGGCTCCCTTGTGCGGTACTAGACGGCACATCGGGGAGCTGAAGGGCTTGCTTGACGCACGGCGCGCACAGTTGCGCCATGTGGGTGGAGCAAATCGGACTAAGCCGTCCGGGCGCTAGGCCGTGTGGGGGAAGGCGGTCGATCAGGCGATGCCGTCGAACAAGCTGGTCACTGAACCGTCGTCGAAGACCTCGCGAATCGCGCGCGCCAACATCGGCGCAATCGGTAGGACGGTGAGCTTGTCGAAGCGCTTGTCGTCGACGATAGGCAACGTATCGGTGACCACGACCTCAGAGACCTGACTGTTCTTCAACCGGTCGATTGCCGGTCCGCTGAAGATGCCGTGGGTTGCGGTCACGATCACTTCCGCTGCACCTTGCTCGAAGAGCGTTTCCGCTGCCTTCACGATGGTGCCGCCCGTGTCGATCATGTCGTCGACGAGTACACAGATGCGGCCTTTGACCTCACCCACGACCTCAAAGACCTTGACCTCGTTCGGCACATCAGGATCGCGGCGCTTGTGAATGATCGCCAGGGGGCTCCCGAGCCGGTCAGTCCAACGCTCAGCGACTCGGACGCGACCGGCGTCCGGTGACACCACTGTGATGCGGCTTCGGTCGGAGACGCGGCTGGCGACGTAGTGCGCGAGCGTCTCGAGTGCGAACAAGTGGTCGACCGGGCCGTCGAAAAATCCCTGGATCTGCGAGGTGTGCAGGTCGACCGCCATCAGGCGGTCAGCCCCAGCAGTCTTGAAGAGATCGGCCATCAGTCTGGCGGAGATGGGCTCACGCCCGCGGTGCTTC
Organism: Actinomycetes bacterium; assembly: GCA_045807485.1. Classification (GTDB taxonomy): domain Bacteria; phylum Actinomycetota; class Actinomycetes; order JAHEKZ01; family JAHEKZ01; genus JAHEKZ01. The sequence goes on along the minus strand of JBJMHG010000310.1, from coordinate 257 downwards.
TTGTCCTGCCGGGCGTATCCGTAGAACGGCGCCACCACGGTGATGTGTTTGGCCGACGCGCGCTTGAGCGCGTCCACCATGATGAGCTGCTCCATGATCCAGGTGTTGACGGGCGTTGTATGCGACTGGATGACGAAGGCATCGCATCCGCGCACAGACTCTTCGTACCGGACGAAGATCTCCCCGTTGGCGAAGTCGTAGAGCGAGGTAGGGCTGAGCTCGGTATCGAGCTCGCGCGCGACGTCGTCGGCGAGCTC
>JBJMHG010000309.1:0-4218 GCA_045807485.1 Actinomycetes bacterium | reverse complement strand
GAAGGACGTTCGATCGTGATCGTAGGCGACGTTCTTCACAGCCGTGTAGCCCGCAGCAACGTGTTGTTGCTGTCGACCCTTGGTGCCAAGGTCACGCTTGTGGCACCACCGACGCTCTTGCCCGTCGGAGTCGAGGGCTGGCCTTGTGAACACTCCTACGATTTGGACGCCAATATCAGCGGTGCCGACGCGGTCATGATGCTTCGTGTCCAGCGCGAACGCATGAACGCGGCGTTCTTCCCGAGCGCTCGCGAGTACACCAGGCGGTACGGCCTCGATGCCGATCGCATGGCGCGGCTGCCCGAACAGTCGATCGTGATGCACCCGGGGCCGATGAACCGGGGCCTTGAGATCACCGCCGAAGTCGCGGACTCGAGGCGTGCGGTGATCGTCGAGCAGGTGAGCAACGGAGTGAGCGTGCGCATGGCGGTTCTCTATCTTCTGCTCGGTGGCAGCGACTCTGCGATCGGAAGTGACGAGTGAGCGCGCCTAGCTACCTGATCAGGGGCGGCCGCCTGCTCGGAAAAGACCCGCACGACGTGCTGATCCAGGACGGCCGGATTGCAGCCGTAGGAGTCGACGCCCGCAGCTCGAACGCCGAAACCATCGATGCTGATGGGCTCGTCGTCCTGCCCGGTCTCGTCGACCTGCACACCCATCTACGTGAGCCCGGACGCGAGGACGCCGAGACGGTTGCGTCTGGTTGCGCGGCAGCCGCGGTAGGTGGCTTCACCGCCGTGCACGCGATGGCGAACACCGATCCAGTGGCAGACACCGCGGGTGTGGTCGAGCAGGTGTGGCACTTGGGTCGCCGTGCTGGGCTCTGTGATGTCCATCCGATCGGCGCAGTCACTGTGGGGTTGGGCGGCAGTCAGCTGGCCGAGGTCGGCGCGATGGCCGAGTCAGCGGCGCGAGTGCGGATCTTCTCTGACGACGGCAACTGCGTGTCCGATGCGGTTTTGATGCGTCGGGCCCTCGAGTACGTGAAGGCGTTCGACGGCGCAGTGGCCCAGCACGCTCAAGAGCCGCGGCTGACCGAGGGCGCACAGATGAACGAGGGCGCAACGTCCGGCGTCCTTGGCCTACGCGGGTGGCCAGCGGTTGCCGAAGAGTCGATCATTGCGCGCGATGTTCTCCTGGCAGGACATGTGGGCTCTCGTCTACATGTGTGTCACGTGTCGACGGCCGGTTCGGTCGAGATACTCCGGTGGGCAAAAGGGAAGGGGATCGACGTCACCGCTGAAGTGACGCCGCACCACCTGCTGCTGACCGACGAGGCAGTTGCGACCTATGACCCCCGGTTCAAGGTGAATCCGCCACTTCGCTCCAAGAGTGATGTCGAAGCGCTCCGTGAGGGACTGGCAGACGGAACCATCGACGTGGTTGCCACCGATCACGCGCCGCACAGCCTGGAAGACAAAGACTGCGAATGGGCAGCTGCTGCCATGGGCATGATCGGACTCGAGACCGCAGTGGGCGTGGTTGCGACGGCGATGGTTGAGACCGGACTGCTCGACTGGGCAGGTGTTGCCGACCGCATGTCGCGCAGACCCGCTCAGATCGGCCGGCTGGAAGAGCAGGGCCGACCGATCGAAGTTGGTGAACCTGCGAACCTCACGCTGGTGGATCCGGCTGCCCACTACGTCGTAGATGCCAAGGCGATGGTGTCGCGCAGCCGCAACACGCCTTATGCCGGACGCGAGCTCGCGGCCAAGCCACTCATGACTTTCTTGCGCGGGCGACTGACCGCGCGTGATGGTGAGCCGCAGTGGTGAACGAACTGGTTCCACTTGACGTGACCCGCGTGGCCCACGTGGCCGTGGTGGCGTCCGACGGTATGTGGCCGGAGCGGATGTTCTTGACGGCCGTCGTCGTCGCGGGCATCGCGGTTTGCTTGGTCCTCATGCGGTGGGGATGGGTACGGCGGGGGCGACGCCAACACGACGTTGCCGAGCTTCCCGTAGCGCCGCCGATGCCTGAAGAGCGCCTGGCGTCCGACCTGACCGACGTCGAGGCGCGCTTTCTCGGGGCGAACCGCACCGGCGACTGGCTTGACCGTGTCGTGGTACATGGCCTGGGTGTTCCGAGCGCCGCACTCGTGAGTGTTCGCACTGCAGTAGGTGCGCCAGATCGAGGAGTCTGGATCAGGCGACGAGGAGCCCCTGACATCTTCGTCGGTGGACGTGACGTTTGTGGAGTTCGTCATGATCGAGCAGCTGCCGGTCGGGCGTACGAAGCCAACGGTGTGCTGGTCATCGCATGGTGCCACCAGCAGCAGGCACTTGACCTTGGCCTGCGCGTTCGCGACCCAGTGATGGCCGAGCGACTGCGCACTTCGATTGACGCATTTGACTCCGTGTCGCCAACCACCGGAGATTCTTCGTGACCGACGCAATCCCAGCGGTGCTGGTTCTCGAGGATGGGCGCGCCTTCCGCGGCGAGAGTTTCGGCGCACCGGGTGAGACCTTTGGCGAGGCCGTCTTCTGCACGGCGATGAGCGGCTATCAGGAGACGCTGACCGACCCGTCGTACCACGGCCAGATCGTGGTGCAGACCGCGCCTCATATCGGAAACACCGGAGTGAACGACGAAGATGACGAGTCCTCAGCAATCTGGGTCAACGGTTATGTCGTCCGCGAGCCGTCGCGAGTGCGCTCCAGCTGGCGGTCAACCGAGTCGCTGTCTGCTCGGTTGGCAGCGCGGCAGGTGGTGGGCATCTCTGGGATAGATACAAGGGCCCTGACGCGACACCTCCGCGAGCGCGGCGCGATGCGGGTGGGCATTTCGACGCAGACCTTGGACGTCGACGAACTCCTTGGCCGGGTGCAGTCCAGCCCCTCGATGATCGGCGCCGACTTGACCAGCGCAGTATCGACCGACCAGGCCTACCGCGTGCCGGCGCAAGGAGGCCGCCGCCTCACCGTTGCTGCGATCGACCTCGGCATCAAAGCCATGACGCCGCGTCTGCTGTCACAGCGGGGCATTGACGTCGAGGTGATGCCGGCGAGCAGCACCATCGACGACGTCAAGGCGGTTGCCGCGGATGGAGTGTTCTTCAGCAACGGACCAGGTGACCCATCGACCGCGGACGGTCCAGTGGAGTTGATGCGACGGGTTCTTGACGAGCGGCTGCCGGTCTTCGGCATCTGCTTCGGCAACCAGGTGCTGGGTCGTGCACTTGGTTTCGGCACGTACAAGCTCAAGTACGGACACCGTGGTATCAACCAACCGGTCCAAGACCGGTTGACCCGTAAGGTCGAGATCAGCGCCCACAACCATGGTTTCGCCGTTGACGCGCCGCTCGACCATGTGGTGGAGACGCCGTACGGCAGGGCGGAAGTCAGTCACGTCTGCCTCAACGACGACGTGGTTGAGGGGCTCAGGCTGCTCGATGCTCCAGCCTTCAGCGTCCAGTACCACCCCGAGGCAGCGGCAGGTCCACATGACTCGGCGTATCTGTTCGATCGCTTCATCGATCTCATGCAAGGACGCAGCTGATGCCGAGGCGTGCCGACCTCGCCTCGGTGCTCGTGATCGGGTCAGGCCCGATCGTGATCGGGCAGGCCGCCGAGTTCGACTACTCAGGTACTCAGGCATGTCGAGTTCTGCGGGACGAGGGGCTGCGCGTGATCTTGGTCAACAGCAACCCGGCCACGATCATGACCGACCCTGAGTTCGCGGACGCCACCTACGTCGAGCCAATCACTCCCGAGATCATCGAACGGATCATCTCCAAGGAGCGACCGGACGCGCTCCTGCCGACTCTGGGTGGGCAGACCGCGCTCAATGCCGCAATCGCACTGCACGAGAGCGGCGTGCTCGAAAAGTACGGAGTCGAGCTGATCGGCGCTGACGTCGACGCGATCCAGCGCGGCGAGAACCGCCAGCTCTTCAAGGGAATCGTTGAAGACATCGGTGCTGACGTGGCTCGTTCTGCGATCTGCCACACCATGGACGACTGCCTGAAGGTGGTGCAGTCGCTCGGCTATCCAGTCGTAGTCCGCCCCTCGTTCACCATGGGTGGAGCGGGGTCAGGAATGGCTTACGACGAGCACGACCTGCATCGCATCGCGGGCGCTGGGCTAGCCGCCAGCCCGACGACCGAGGTACTTCTGGAAGAGTCGATTCTGGGGTGGAAGGAATACGAGCTCGAGCTGATGCGCGACAACCACGACAACGTTGTGGTCATCTGCTCGATCGAGAATCTGGACCCGATGG
>JBJMHG010000308.1:0-6619 GCA_045807485.1 Actinomycetes bacterium | reverse complement strand
GGGCGATTGATCCGGAGAGGTGCTCGGCCACGTCCGGGCGGGTATCGGCGAACTGCAGCACCGACTCGACCGCCAACCGACTCAGGGTGCAGAAGAACGAGCCACCGCGCAGGACGACGTCGTCATCCCAAGGTGATTTCTCTCGGACCCCCACGCCGAAGCCGGTCGATGTCGTCACCCGGAACCAAGGCTGGACGACGTTGACCGCCTGCAGGGGCCGCAGCACCTTCTGACCGCGTGGGCTGAGCGGCATCAGCCGATGGTGCCGGTAGTCGTAGCGGGTGCGCCCCCGAGAGACACCCCAGCGCGTCTGGCTCTCGTCGAACACCTCAAAGGTCTGGATGAACGCATCGGCCGAAGAGCCCTCGAGGTCAGCATGGATGTCGGCGATAGGTCGAACTGGGTAATCCTGTCCGGTCAAGTTGGACAGCCAGGTGTACTCGATACCTTCCCGCTCGAGCCATCGTGCCGTGGTCAGCCATCGCCGCACATGCGACATGTCGCCGTAACCGCCGTCGGACAGCCGCAGCACCGCACCGAGCCCAGACAGCAGAGCCGGATCAGGCGACTCAAACGTGCGGTCGTGGTCGACCACCACGAGGGCATCGGGCGCACCCCGCACCAGCGTGCGGACGAGTCGCTCGATCTGGCGCGGATTGCGGTGCGTCTCGATGTGGTAGACGACCGTCATGGCTGAGCCTTACTGACTTTGCAGTACGAGCGACGCCATGACGGCTGCGGTTGTCTTGCCGTCCGAGGTTGCCGTAATGCCAGAGCGAGCTCCGGCGACGGTCGGAGCGCCATCATCGGTGAGGAACCCGGAGACCCTTACCGTCGTGGGGTCCGCTCCGATCACCGACGTTCCCTCGGCGCGCACTTGCTGGCTCCCCGGAGCAGTCCAATCGGTCGTCGAGTTGCTTGCGTCAGACCAGTAGGACAGCACCCAGTCACCTGCATCGGGCACATTGACAGCCGGCGTCGTGTGCTCGAACACGTTCTTGGTCGAGTCTTCGATCGCCGTCTGGACCGGTGAGATCGTGCTCACGCCGGAGTAGACCGCAGTAGATGCAACCGCCTTTACAGCCGTGGCTGCGTTCACGTATTGCACGGCCACCTGACGTCCGGCATCGTTCGCGTCTGCAGTCTTGCTGTAGATCACAGTTCGGGTGGTGTCGGTTACGTCGGTCACAATGTTCCACCCCGCCAGTGGAGTGAGGGTGCTCCCGTCCAGCACGACGCCAGGGTCAGCGTTGGTGTGCCCTGACACCGCCATCACGATGGTGTCACCCGCCTGTATCCCGTTCGGCAGGTTCCACTTGTGCGTCCTCGCTGCGCCACCCTGATACGCAGATGCGGCACGGAACGAGATCTGCGAAGCAATGGGTGCCACCGTCACGTTGTGCTGTATCTGCCCAGTCGCACCATCGTTGTCAGTAACAGTAAGCGTCACTGGGTAGGTGTTTCCGTTCGGGAACACGTGGTTCGGCGTTGCACCGTTGACGGTGCCTGAGCCATCGCCGAAGTCCCACGAGTACGAGGCAACCGTCCCGTCCGAGTCGGTGGACGTGGTGGCGTCGAACGAGCACGACAACCCGACGCACTGCTCGGTGAAAGCGGCGGCCGGATTGGCGTTCGGTGCCTGGATCGACGGCTGCGTCGACAGGAACAGACCCTTGGCCCGCCAGTCGATCGCGTTGTTCACCGGCTGCGACGAACCCACGAACTGACCAGCGGCAGAGAACTGGATCTTGCGCAGCTCACCAGTCGAGGTGACGTAGTACAGCTGGTCTCCAACGAGGAAAGCACCTCGGATGGTGTCGGCACCGATCGCCGTGACCGACGAGCTACGGAGCTGGCCGAAGCTCGTAGCGCCGACGACGTCGGACTCAGGTGTGAAGTAGCGGTAGAACAGACCGCCGTCGTTGTTCGACTGCTGCCCGCCGTGTCCGGTCGACTTCGTCGTGCTCAGCCGCGTGTAGTAGAGGCGACCCGTGCGCGAGTCATAGAACATGCTGCTCAACCGACCCTGGTTTGCCGTGGTCGTCGAGTTGTTCAGCAGATCTGCGGTCAGCAACTTGCTCGTGTCCGAGCCTGTGTAGGCGCCCTTGACGTTGATCGTGTTCTGAGCACCGAGGTTGTTGCCGTCGAACGACTGCTCCTTGAAGGTGCCGTCATTCCACCCGGTGTACAGCGTGTTGTTCACCATGAAGGCGCCGCGGACGTTCGCCCAGTTAAACCCGCCGCTTCCCAGCGTCACGGGCGCCGGCGTAGTGGTGTTGACCAGGTACCGCGAACTGACATCGGCACCGACCACGTTGTCGGCGTCGAGCTGTACGACGTCGCCAGGCACAGTCCCGAGCTTGTCGTTGGGCAGCGGAAGTCCGCCCTGCCACGGGAAGGCGGCCAGGCGGTCGCGGCGTTCGGCGGGGCTGCCCCACCAGGCGGTGTCCGACCCAGCCCACAGCTCGGTGTTGGTGACGAAGAAGTCGAAGACACCCACGCCACGAGTACGAGTCGGGTCCCACGAGAACGGCATGCCGTTGCGGGTGTCGAGAGCCGCCAGACCCGTGCGCGCAACCCCGCCAGGACCAGCCGAGCGTCCGTCGGGGGTGTTCTGGTTGTTCCACCAGCGGAAGTGCCCGCCGACGTAGGCAACCGGCCCGGTCACCTCTACCGCCCATGAGGTGTCGCCACCGGTGAAGCTGGTCCATGAGGGGTTCTGGCTGCCCGCCCCGTAGGTCTCCCAGCGGGACGCCGTATCGCACATCCGAGTGGTGCCTCCCCATCCCCCCGTCGTCACGATGACGAAGAAGGATCCGTCGGGTGCGAGGTCGACATCGTGCATGTAGGTGTCCCAGGACGAACCACACGCGTTGCCGGTGAAGACTGAAGTGGTCCAGGAGTCCAGGGTCGCCGTTGGCCCTGAGGTGTTGAGCATCGCGACCTGAACCCGCGAGCTTCCGCCGACATTGTTGAAGTTTCCGATGGCAACGAGACGGTCACCGGTAGGTGTGACGACGATCTTGCGCACTGCCGAGACTCCGAACCCCTGCGCCGTGCCGGTGAATGGCAGGTTGACCTTGTCGGTGAGCGCACCCGTCGTGGCGTCAAGCGTCGCAATGCCGCGCCGGTCAACTCCTCCGACGTTCTTGAACGAACCGGAGACGTACAACGTGTTTCCGTTGAGCTTTACGTCGTAGACGCGGCTGCTGAAGACTGCGTTCTGGAAGCTGCTGAGCTTGGTGCCGTCGGACAGCTGGATTGCCTGCAGGCGCGCAGGACCTGCGCCGTTGATTTTCGTGTAGGAGCCACCGACGTAGACCGCATTACCCGCCGGGTTCGATGCGACGACGTCAACGCTCGGGATCTTGCCGGCCCCAGCTTCAAGAACGGGGTTGAACGAACTGCTCACCGCACCGGTGTTCGCGTTGAACGCGAAGATTCCGGTCCGATTGAGTGTGTTGCCCGTCGTCGCGTCGATCACCGAGGTGAACGTTCCACCAACCACGACCGTGTCGCCGATGCGCACGATCGACTGCACCTGACCGTCTTGAACACGTGGTGTGTAGTTGGCGGGGTCTTCACTCGCGAGCTGCGTAGTGGCCGGTGCCGCACTTGCGGCGCTGATCGGCAGCAGCACTCCCGTCGTCACGGCAACAGCGGTGATGACCGCCCACGCTCGTCCCCTACCGGTGCCAGATCCAGTACGCCGGCCGTTCATTGTGCGGACCCCCACGGGCGTTCTCCTTGTTCGTCCCCCACGCCCACGGGCTTGGCTCATGCCAGGCTCCGCGCTGCGTCCATTCAGGGGACCATTACAGAGGGTCGACGTTGGATCCGAAACCCCGAGGTCCCGAAAGGGAACCAACGGCCGATGTTCTCCCGCTCAACGTGACTCGCCGGCTACGGAGCGTCACGGCCAAGAGGGCTACCTGAGTGAATAGACACGACGGCGGATCAGGGGACACTGACGACCCCCGTACCCTTCCGTTACCAACGCGACAAGGGCTCACACAGCTCACAAGGGCTCGACAAGGGGATGCACGTGGATCAGGTCAGTGGTCAGCAGGGGGCCGCCACTCTCGGGGAGTACGGGGGAGCGTTCCGACGTCGGTGGTGGGTGGTCGCCCTCGGAGCGGTGTTCGGACTTGCCCTGGCAGCGGTCTATCTGCTGATCGTTCCGAAGACGTACATCGCAACAGCTGCGGTCAAGGTCGAGCCAATCGGTGGCTCAGCGGACAACGCGGTGACCGATGCCCGCACCAACTCGGGGGTCAACCTTGACACCGAAGCGCAGCTGGTCACCTCGCAGGCAGTGTCGGCCGAGGCCAAGGTGGCTCTGCAGTCGCCGGAAATCGTGGGACAGCTCGTGCAGCACGTGTCTGTCTCGGTACCCCCCAACACCAACGTGCTCCGCATCAGCTATTCCGCCGACACTCCAGAAGCGGCACGACTTGGCGCATCCGCCTATGCGAACGGCTACCTGAAGAACCGACGCGACACCGCCGTCGACTCACTTGACACGCAGGAACGTGCCTTGAAGCAGCAGATCGAAGAGCTGCAGACGCAGCTCGACGCTGCCACTCCGGAGGAGCGCGACGGCATCCAGACCACGCTCCAAGCTGTACGCCTTCGCCTGGGCCAGGTAGTAGGAACACCAGTTGAACCCGGCGAGATCATCAGCGACGCTCTGCTTCCACGACGACCGGCCAGCCCGAACGCCGCGCTAGTTCTGGCCAGCGGTTTGGCCTTCGGGCTGCTGATCGGGTTGAGCGGCCTCTACTTGCTCGAGCGACGCGACGGTCGTTGCTATGACTGGCGAACCGTCGAACGACGTCTGGGTTTGGCTGTCCTCGCGGACATCCCTGGCGAGCCGGGTGAGCCGGCTCCGCTCTTCGAACCGCACTCCATGGGCGCCGAGTCATTCGCCGAGCTGCGCAACGCACTGATGAGCGGGCTAGGCGATGACCCGGCCACGTTGGTCGTTGCGACGCCGAGCGCAGGAATTGGCGCTGACGTCGTTGCGGCAAACCTGGCGGTGACATTGGCCAGGTCAGGGCACAGCACCACGGTCGTCATTGCCGATGAGGAGTCGGCGATCCCCATGCTTTTCGGGCTTCCAGCCACCGAGGGCCTAGCCGAGTTCCTGCGTGGTCGAGTTGAGCTCCACTCGGCACTGCAAGCCTGGCCAGATCTTCCGGCCCTGAAAGTGATGTCAGCCGGACACGGACTCCACACCGAGGTTCTTGACTTCGAAGCCAGTGGGATCAACGAACTCTTGGAAGCTCTGACCGAACGTAGCCACTACGTCATCATCAGAGCCCGCTCAAGCGACGAGGCTGCTGACGCACAGTACTTCGGGCGGTTTGCGAATGCCGCTCTACCCGTCATCGAGGTTGGTCGTACTGGTCGCGACTCAATTGCGGCTGCTGTTCGACAGTGGAAGCTGGTCGGCACTGTCGTTCCCGGTGCGGTGACTCTCCCGGCCTTCGATGCGCCAGAGCCTCCGCCGCCGCGTGCGGTGACCAGCCCGACCGGTGAAGCAAGTCCCGAGCCTCGGCCGGCTTTGAGCACGAAGAAGTCAGAACACCCCCCGCAGCCCTCGTCCAACGAATCCCGACCCCGCAGCAAGGACGGTGCGACCGACGACAAGTCGAAGGCAGAATCAGGCGAACCGCTCCGCAAGGCACCGCCACAGCGCTGAATCTGATGTCTGCACTCGCCGTCACCTCAGAACGCAACCGGTGGTGGTCACCTGAACAGTGGCCAGCCGGGTGGCCACTGATGGCTGCACTGGTTTTCTACCCGTTGTGGTGGGCCCTAGGGCTCGGCGCGCTCGTGTTCCCGATTGCCGCGATCCCGATGGCCTGGCAGCTCAGGCAGCGGCGACATATAGAGGTTCCGCCCTGGTTCGGACTATGGCTGCTCTTCGTGGGCTGGTCGCTGCTGGGAGCCATCGTTCTCGGCGTCGATGCGCCCGACACGTTGCCCACCACGTTTGCGCAGGGCCTGGACGCCTATGTACTGCGCACCTTGCAATACATAGGCGCGACCGTGGTTCTGCTGTACGTCGGCAACCTCACCGAGGCTGAGGTTCCCAAGCTACGTATCGTGAAGTGGTTGTCGGTGCTGTTCGTTTCCACCCTGGCGGGCGGATACCTCGGCTTGGCCATGCCGTCTCTGCAGTGGAAGTCGCCGGTAGAGCTGTTGCTACCTGGCCCTCTCGCAGCACGACGCGGAATCGTCTCGATGGTGCACCCGCAGGTGGCGCAGATTCAAGACGTCATCGGCACAGGTGATCCCCGCCCGAACGCACCCTTTGAGTTCACCAACGCGTGGGGTAACAACCTTTCCATTCTGATCATCTGGTTCGTGATCTGGGCGATCGTCTACGGAGCAGCGCGACGTCGCATGTTCGGCCTGCTCGCACTCGGCATCGTCATCGTTCCGATCATCTACTCGCTCAACCGCGGGCTCTGGCTCGGATTAGGTGTCGCAGTTTGCTACGGAACATTCCGCCTGGCGATCGCCGGGCGACCATGGCTGATCGGGGCGTTGCTAGGCGTCGCAGCGGTCGGATTGGCGGTGATGGCGGTCACGCCGCTCGGGAATGTGGTCG
>JBJMHG010000307.1:0-12989 GCA_045807485.1 Actinomycetes bacterium | reverse complement strand
CGGTCTTCGACACGCGCCACATCGCTCGGGTTCGAACGGGCGAGGTAGCTGTTCGGGCGCTTGGCTTCGTTGAGCTTGGTGAGCGTCCCAGCCTCAACCAGCTCGGCGGTGAGACGGTCCCACTCCTCCTGCGACCCGTCGGCCCAGACCACCCGAACCGGCTTGGTGAGGACTGCGATCTCCTCGACCCACTTGATCAGCTTCGGGTTCTTCGTGGGCGCGTCAGCGAGGCCGGGAATCGTCATGAGAACCCCTCCAGGGCGGTACACATTGTGGTGTGTCCTCAGGGTGCCCTAAGACGCGCAAAACCTCCATGTCGATAGCCAAAAAAGGCCCCTTACCAGGCCTTTTGTGAGCAACTCCACATGATGGAACGTGAGCCAGGTCACCGAATCTGGTCACGCTGGCAATGCTGCTCGAGGGGTCACCACCACCGGAAGGCCTCCCTTAGGCCTGAGGGTGACTCCGAAGTCCGGCTTTATGGCAGCGGGGGTCTTGGGCCGGAACCGCAACCCCCGGGCCAGCGTCGCGATGAGCAAGGGCGCTTCGAGCAGCGCGAGATCGCGTCCGATGCAGAGCCGCGGACCGGCACCGAAGGGGAAGTACGTCATCGAGCCTCGGCCGGTCTCCATTGCGGCATCTGCCATAAACCGCTCTGGCGCGAACCGCAATGGGTCAGGCCATAACCGTGCGTCTCGCTGGGTCACGTACGGGGAGGCGATGACTGTCGCACCGGTCGGGATCGCGCACCCCCCGAGGACATCGGGGTCGAGAGCTCGCCGTGTGATCACCCAGGCTGGCGGATAGAGGCGCAGGCACTCGTCGACCACGGCGCGGGTGTAGCGAAGCCGGGATCTGTCGACCTGACCTGAAAGCTCGCCGTCGGTCATCACATCAACCTCGTCGTGGATGCGCTGTTCGACGTCCGGATGGGCTGCCAGCAACACCCATGTCCATGTAAGGGTCGCGGCGACCGTCTCATGCCCAGCCACGATGAGCGTCACAACCTCGTCACGCACTTCGCGAGGACTCGCGTTGCCTTCGTCTGCCGCTGTGATCAGCATCGACAGTGCATCGTCTCCCGACGGCTTGAGGCGTCTTTGGGCTAACAGCGCATCGACGGCCGCCTCCAGCACTGCCAGAGCAGACGCAAAGCGCCTCTTCCCCGGCGTCGGCCACGCTTCGGGAATCGGCAGAGGTTGCTGCGCCTTCCGGACCACGACCTGCAAGGCGTCCATCACCGCGTCGACCACTGACCGAGCCCGACCGATTGACCCACCCATCAATGTCGTGCCGACGATCTGAAGACTGAGCTCCAGCATCGCCGCATCAAGGTCGATCTCTCGGACCCCGCTCGCGCGGGTCTTCTCTACCCAGCGCGACGCAACTCGAGTGATCGCGCCGGACATGTCCGCGACCCGTTCGTGGTGAAAGGCGGGCGACAGCGTGCGTCTCATTCGCCGCCACAGGTCACCGTCAGACGCCAGCAGGCCGGAGCCGGTGACGAGGGCGAGCGTGTCGTACTGGATGGTGCGCTTGCCGTAGGCCGTGTGGTTGCCCTGTAGCACCCTGCGGACGTCTGATGGGTCGCTGACCAAGAAGACGTCAGACCGCGGGATTGGAAACCGCACCACAGCGCCGTAACGATCAGCGCACTGCGCGAGAAAGTCCGGTGGCGCCCTGCGCATCAGCGCGATGTTCGCCAACATCTCGGGACCGGTGGGACCAGGAACCCGCTGAGTCGGGGTGACGACGGCGTCCGACAGCGTGAGTGGGACGTCCGACATACGACCAGCCTATGGATAGTCCCGCGACGCGCCGGACCGGTTGCGTGCACATCGACGGGACGTGACGCACCCTTGACGCCTGGACCTCCACTTCCCCGAGGAGCAGACCATGCAGGACGTACTGCACCCGCATCACACGCACGAGCACCGAGTCTGGGTGGTGCCTGACACGACCCTTGGCCGATGGTCGTCCTTCGTCTTCGCGATTTCCGCCACGGTTGCGGTCGCTGCGCCCGTAGTGGCCTGGATCGCACAGCAGCTCGCCGAACCCGGTGCCGGTACCCCGTGGTTCTTTGCGGCATGGGGGTCGACTCTCGTTGCCATCGCGGTAGCGGTCGGAGCAGCGTTCGTCGCTGCGGTCGCGTTGATGAGAGACCACGCCGTGCTGTTGCTCCTGCCGGTCGCACTCGGAATCCTCGCAGTCTCCGCGTTCGTGACCAATGGTGTGCTGAACTGAGCCTGTGACCGCAGCGCGCGTCCGTGGTGATGTGCTTGACCGTGGGGACGACGGCGTCCTGCGTTGCTTCTGGGGTGGCGAGCCTGAGATCTATCGCCGGTATCACGACCAAGAGTGGGGGCGTCCTCTTCATGATGAGCGCCGCCTTTTCGAGAAGATATGCCTCGAGGGATTTCAGTCGGGCCTGTCATGGCTGACGATCCTGCGCAAGCGGGAAGCCTTTCGCGCAGCATTCGCTGACTTCGATGTGGAAGCCGTGTCACGGTTTACGAAGCGGGACATCTCCCGGCTGCTCCGTGATGCCGGCATCGTCCGCCACGAAGGCAAAATCACCTCGACGATCAACAATGCTCGACGTTGTTGCGAGCTCTACGATGCCGACGAGACACTGGACGCCGTTGCATGGAGCCACCAGCCCGCGGCCAGCGTTCGGCCCCGACGCATCACTCGTCAGTGGCTTTCGGAGAACCCCAAGTCAGCAGAGTCCCTCTCGCTTTCGAAAGATCTCAAACGCCGGGGCTGGTCATTCGTCGGGCCCACAACGATGTACGCCTTCATGCAGGCGGTCGGCATCGTCAACGACCACCAGGCAGCGTGTCACGTTCGAGTTGAGGCGGGTCGGTAACCTGCTCTCACCACCACGACGGGAGCGTCGATGACGACACACACCCACGACTACTCGGTCTCGCCCAGCGATCTGCTTGACGCGCTGAGCGACAAGTCGTACCTGTTGGCCCGCCACGAACGCTTCGCCGGCGTCGGCGAACCTACAGTCGCGCAAGACGGCGACTCAGTCGTCGTTACCGCTGTCAGACAGCTTCCGATGGACAAGATCCCCGGAGCCGTTAAAGGCCTTGTCGGTGATGGGCAAATCACGCAGGTGGACACCTGGTCGACGAAGCCGGATTCCGATGGCACGTTGACCGGCAGTTGGACCGCTGACCTCGGAACGGCGCCAGCGATCATCGGTGGCGATTACGAGATCACCCCTTCATCCGAGGGCTGCAGATATTCCTGCAGCGTGGAGGTCAAGGTCAAGGTTCCATTCATCGGCGGGAAGATCGAGGAACAAGTTCGCGGTTACCTCGACCGGCTCATCACCAAGGAGCAAGACTTCCTTGCCGACTGGCTTACGCAGCAGCACTGAGTCGTGACGACAGCGACGGTGCGCGACGTCCGACTCTGCATCTTGGGCTTCGGTCACGTCACGCAGCGTTTCTGTGAGATCGTCCGCGATCGCGAGGTACGACTGGCCAACGAGTACGGCGTCCGGTTCCTGGTCACCGCGGTGGGCACTGGGAGCCACGGATCGTTCTGTGAAGCACCTGGGCAGACACCAGCCACTCTGCTTGCCGCTTATCGAGCGAACGGTGAGCGGCTCCCGGACGCCGAGCGCTCCGCCGTCGAACTGATCGCGGCGTCCGATGCCGATGTTCTCGTGGAGTCCACGCCGCTGACCCAGCGCGGGCAGCCGGCTATCGCACACGTCGACGCAGCATTCGACGCAGGAATGGACGTCGTAACGGTCAACAAAGGCCCGGTCGCATGGGACTACCGGCGGCTGCTCGAGCGCTCCTCAGAGGAGGGACGGGCTTTCCGTCACGAGGGCGTGACGATGGACGGGTGTCCGGTCTACAACCTGGCCGAGTTCTGTCTGCCCGGAGATCGCGTGCTGGGTTTTCGTGGCGTCATCAACTCGACCACGAACTACATCCTGGATGCGATGGCCGACGGCGCTGACATGCCTGAAGCGATTCTCGAAGCAGTCGAAGCCGGGTTCGCAGAAACCGATCCGACGTACGACATCGAGGGACGAGATGCGGCAGCGAAGGTCGCCGCCCTCGCCAACGTTCTGCTCGGCGCGGACTTGACGCCCGATGACATCCCGCGCGACTCCATGGTCGGGCTGACACGCGATGAGGTGGCCAAAGTGCTGTCCTACGGACGCCGGCTGCGCCTGATCGGCCAGGCGCAGCGCGAAGAGGACGGTTCGGTCACGGCCGAGGTCTCGTTGGTCCCCATCCGCAGTCAAGACCCGATGTACTGGATCGGCGGCACGTCGTCCTGTCTGATCCTGGAGACGGAGTTGGCAGGCACCATCGAAATCATCGAGCGTGATGGACTACTCACGCAGACCGCTTACGCCATCTACGCAGATCTGCTGACGATCGCCTACAATTCGCGGTAACACCGACCGCATGAAAGTGGCGTTTCCTGCGCAGGAGTGAGTGAAAGCGTCGTTCTTGGAGTTAGAACGCGCGGGCGATCTCACCTGGCAAGGGCCAAGCGTTCGGCTTGCACCCGTAAAGCCCTTTTGACTGCTGCATCATGACCGGGGCCAGTTGCCCTTTGCCGCCGCAGGTCGCGTGATCGAGGCCGAACCAGTGTCCGGTCTCGTGATCGACCACCATGGCGCGGTACTGCCGAAGGGTTCCGCCAGCCGACTTGAAGTACGGCGTGCCGTGTCGCCACCGGTTCTCGTTGATGATCACGTAGCGGCCGACGCGGCAGCTCCAGTAGCGGTCGCATGGCGATCCGAAGCTCGGCACGTACTTCGCCTGGCTCAAGACCAACGAGAACGCTCCCCCGCTCTTCACACGCTTGAAGTGCACGTCAGCCCGAGACCAACCCCGCGGATCGGCGTAGATCTCTGCTGTCCGACTGCGGAACGCCGGGAGCGCTCCGCGAACTTTCCCGCGCGTCTCGATCACGTAGGTCACCAGGCGGACGGTGCTCACCTCGACGGACGAGCTTTGCGCTCCGAGATGATCGTCGCGGCGGTCCAACACCACGCGATACCGCTGCGGTCCGTACTGGCCGCGGCCGCCGACCGTGAAGCTGGCGCGTCCATGGGCGTCCTGACGCTTGCGCTTGACGTCGCTCCAGTGTCCCCCGTCGCGTTCTTGCAGCGTCACGAACTCTGCGCGGTAAGCCGGACGCACCCTCGCCTTGACGGTGACCGTCCCATCAGGACGCACCCAGTCACGCGAGGCCTTGGCAGTGATCACGGGCTTCATGGTGACTTTGCTGACGCCGCTAACCGACGCCGCGAACGTCGCTGTTCCGTCATAGACGGCCCGATAGCGCCGCGACTCCGGTGTCCGCTGTGTCCACGTCGCTCGGCCCTGCCCGCCGGTCGTGGCGGTGCCACCGTCTTTCCAGCCGGATACCCCCAAGCGCTGCCACTGCAGTTGAACCGACTCTCCAGCAACCGGCGAGCTGTCCGCGTCGAGCTTCAACTCCGCCGAGATGGTGAACTGCTCTCCCGGACCGACGCGTCGCTCGCTCACCGACAACTTGAGATCAGTGGGCTGAGCGGCTGCTGCCCTCGCTAGGGCGTCACCAGTGGATTGCGGGCTCACCAACGCCGTGACGCCCACCAGGAACACCGTTGCGAAGATGGTGGCTCTGATTCCCATGACTGAAAGCGTATGCGAGGCTGAAAGCCGACTCGGTCAAGCGGAGGACACATGCGTCTGTTGATCATCGGTGGCACTCAGTTCGTCGGACGGCACATCGCAGAGATGGCGATTGCGCGTGGACACGAGGTCACGGTTTTCCATCGGGGCCGCACCAATGCGGACGCCGTGCCAGAGGCCGAACACATCTTCGGCGACCGAGATCAGGATCTAGAGCAGCTCGCCGGGCGCCAATGGGACGCAACCATCGACGCTTGTGCCTACGTGCCGCGACAGGTTCACCAGCTCGCCGGCGCACTGGATGGTCGCGGAGGCCGGCACGTGTTCATCTCCACGGTGTCGGTCTACGCCGAGCCGGCACCCCCCAACATCGATGAGGACGCCGAGCTGGCGACTCTCGATGACCCCACGACCGAGGACGTCACCGGCGAGACCTACGGCGGCCTCAAAGTGCTGTGCGAGCAAGCGATCGCCGAACACTACGACGACGCCATCGTCATCCGGCCCACGTACGTCGTCGGACCGTACGACTACACACACCGATTCACGTACTGGGTGAACCGCATCGCGCAGGGAGGTCGCGTGGTTGCGCCCGAGCTGCCCGGTTACCAGATCCAGGTGATCGACGCCCGTGACCAAGCACGATGGATCGTCGAGCTGCTCGAGCAAGGCGACTCCGGCACTTTCCATACGGTCAGCCCACCGCCACCGTTCAGCTTCGCGGACATGCTCAACACCATCGCGGACGCCGTTGCGCCCGTCGGCACTCAGATCGTTCCGGTCGAACCGGGTTTCCTGATGGACCACGGCGTGGACGGATCGGCACTTCCGCTGTGGTATCCGAGCCGGGAGCCGGACGCAGGACTCAGCTGCGATCCTTCACGCGCCGCAGCCCATGGCCTGACCACGAGGACACTGTCCGAAACGGTCATCGAGACCCTGGAGCACGAGCGAAAGACGCCAACACCCAACCCGAACAGCACCGGGTGGTCGCGTGAAGATGAGCAAAAGCTGCTCACCGAGTGGGATGCGCGCTAGGAGCGACCGGAAACCCGGTCAGCAACCTTGGCCAACGGCGAGGTCGACACGCGGCCGCCGCGCTCCTGACGATCCGCCGCGCGATAGGTCGCATACATCGCATGCACCCCGAGCCAGCGAAACGGCTCAGGCTCCCATTGGCGTACCCGGCGACCCACCCACGGCAAGGCCGTGAGCTCGGTGTCCTTGCCTAAGACCAAGTCTCGTAGCGTGCGTCCGGCCAAGTTCGTCGTGGCAACCCCGTGCCCGACATAGCCACCAGCCCATCCGAGACCCGTCGAACGTTCGAGTCCGACGGTTGAACACCAGTCGCGCGGAACTCCGAGCACACCAGACCATGCATGCGCGATCGGAACGTCACGCGTGGACGGGAACAGGCGCACCAGGATCTCTCGCAACGATTCGATGGTCTGCGGCTGCGTTGTGCCGTCGTTGTCGGTCTGTGATCCAAAGCGGTACGGAACACCGCGTCCGCCAATCGCAATGCGTCCGTCTGCCGTGCGCTGCACGTAGCAGTAGGCGTGCGCCATGTCTCCGAGCGTCTCCATGCCTTGCCAACCGATCTCGTCCCAGGCCGACGTGGGCAGTGGGTCGGTGACGATCATCGATGAGTTCATCGGTAGCCAGGAACGCTTGAGTCCTTTGATGCCAGCAGTGAAGCCTTCGGTGGCACGCAGGACGAAGTCCGCCGTGATATCGCCTCTGTCCGTAATCACCCGGCGCGGACTGATCTCGGTCACCACGGTCTGCTCGGCAATCGTTACGCCCAGTCGCTCCACGACATCTGCAAGTCCCCGCACCAGCTTCGCCGGCTGTATGCGGGCACCGTGCGGGCTGTAGGCGCCACCCTGAGTGTTCGCGACGTTGATGCGTTGCATCGTCTGCTCGGCCGTCAAGAGCTGGTGGTCCGGCACATCCCACGCGTGCTCGTTTTCGATGAATCCTCGGAGCCGTTCCATCTGGGCGGGCGTATAAGCGACCTCGAGAACCCCACCTTTGACGATGTCTGCGTCGATACCTTCACGCCGCGCGACTTCGATGACCTCGTCCACGGTCGCGTTCATAGCGTGCTGCAGGTCAATGACGGCCTGGCGTCCGTGACTCTTGGCATACCGCGAGCGCGACCCCGCGATGCCGCCGAAGAGCCAGCCCCCGTTGCGTCCACTCGCACCGTAGCCCGCGAACCGCTGTTCGACGACGAGCACATTCAGGGTCGGGTCGGCCTGCTTCAGGTAGTACGCGGCCCAGAGTCCGGTGAACCCCGCTCCGACGATGCAGACATCGACCGATGTCGAGCCCTGGAGGCCAGGACGCAGGGCGGGCAGCCCGATCTCGTCATACCAAAACGAGACGTCGCCATTTCGTGTCACGGCCCGATTCTCTCCAACCCGGGCGGTAGCTGGTCATCCAGGTATGCCAGCACCAGCCGCTGGGTCGGTCGAGTCATGGCGACGAACAGGGCACGCGCTCCGTGAACTCCCTCGGCGACAATGCCAGACGGGTCGACAACGATGACGTGGTCGAACTCCAGTCCTTTCGTCTGCTCGGGCGTGAGCAGGACCACCGGAGCCTGCAGATCTTCAGACGCTGACAGCCACGTGGCCATCACTTCGGCCAGCTCTGCTTGCAGGCTTACGGGGCCGATGACTGCCAGCCGCCCGTCACCCAACATCTTCACCTGTTCGGCAACGAGGTGCTCAACGGCCGGTACGTCCTCGATCGGCACGAAGAAAGGTGGCTGGCCGGCACGGACAGACGTCGGAGGATCTATCTGGGCACCGGACGCCGCGAGCATGGCGCACGCCGACTCCATCACTTGAGCCGGCGTCCGGTAGTTGATCGTCAGGTCTCGCCGCTCCCACGCGGCGCCGACGTGAGGCGACAAGGCGTCTTGCCAGGATGGTGAGGCAGCGGGACCGGTGGCTTGCGAGATGTCTCCCACCACCGTGAACGACTTTGTCGGACAGCGCCGCAAGAGCAGCCGCCATGCCATCGGACTGAGTTCCTGCGCCTCGTCGACGATCACGTGTCCATAGGCCCACGTCCGGTCTGCGAACGCGCGTTCTGCCACGGTGAAGACCGGAGCGGAGTCGACGAATCTGGCTGCCAGCGACTGCGCTGACACCAGTTCTGCGGCCCTTCCCCCGAGAGACTCCAGGACCTCTCGGGCCCGACGAACCTCCTCCGAGGCGGCGACGTGTTCGCGTTGCGATTCCGCGGCCGCTCCCTCGTCATCGTCACCGATCAGCTCGGCGAGCTCGTCCAAGAGGGGAACGTCGTCAGCAGTCCATCCATCGGCTCGAGAGCGCAGCAGGTAGGCCCGCTCGTCGTTCCTCCATCCGGGAGTTGCCGCGAACAACTGCTCGGGGCTGGCGAACAGGTCAGCGAGAACTTGTTCCGCGGCAAGAGGAGGCCAGGCCAGATTCAGCTCTCGACGCACATCTTTGGACTCGCGTAGCTGCGCTTCGACATACGCGCGGTCAACACCGTCCGGTGTCTGCCCGGTCGCGTGCGCGTAGAGGTCAACGAAGTGTTGGAGCATGTTGCGGACGAACACAATACGCGCGGCGTTGTGTGTACGGCCCCCTCGCCGTGCGGCCTCGGCAGTCGAGCGGATCACCCGCGGGCGCAACGGTATAGACACCGAACCCACCCGCAGCTGACGCTCTTTCTCGGGCAACCTGACCCGCTGTCGGACGGCTTGCTCGAGCACCTGCACCATTCGCAGCGAGCCCTTGAGCGCCTTGGCTCGGTCTTGGTCGGCTCCAGTCACCTGAACCCCGGGCATGAGCTCTTCCAACGTTGCCGTAACCACACCTGTCTCTCCGAGCGACGGGAGCACTTGCGAGATGTAGCGCAGAAAGACCGGGCTGGGTCCGACAAGCAAGACACCGCGCGACTCCAACCGGTCTCGGTGTGTGTAGAGCAGGAAGGCGGCGCGATGCAGTGCGACCGCCGTCTTTCCGGTGCCAGGACCACCCTGCACGACCATGATTCCCTGCAACGGCGCGCGAATGATCTCGTCCTGCTCTGACTGGATCGTCGCGACGATGTCCGACATGCGTCCGGTGCGCCTGGCGTTCAGCGCCGCGAGGAGCGCGCCATCGGTAGTGAGCGAAGTCGACTCGGACGTGTGAGCTATCAGGTCCGCGCGCGCCTCGAACTCGTCGAGCGCGAGGACGTCGTCGTAGATGGCGCCGACCTTGCGGTAGCGCGTCTCGAGGTGGCGTCGACGGACCACGTCGCCGGGGCGCAAGGATGTCGCTTGGTAGAAGTCGCGGGACGCCGGTGCGCGCCAGTCGACCAGCAGCTGAGTTTGGTCGTCGTCGAACAGTCCGAGGCGTCCGATGTAACGAGTCGTCCGGTCACTCATGTCGAGCCGACCAAAACAGAGGCGCTCCTCCACCCCGTGCAGCTGAGAAAGGCGGTCCTCGTAGAGCGTCGCGAAAGCATCCCGCTCTGACCTTGCCGCGGGCGTCCCACTGGCGCCGGCGCGACGAACCTCGCGGAGCTCGGCATCGGTGCGCTCACGAACCAGGTCGAGCCGCGCGTACAGGACGTCGAGGTACGACTGCTCGTTCTCGACCTCGCTGTTGGCCACGACCCGCCTTCGACTCGCCGATCAGCCCAGAAATGGGCGGTCGTTCAGCCTATCGGCCCGACCGCCCGGTCTTCAGGCTCTTCTGAGCCTCGGCTGGTCAACGTGATCCCGACACTGGCCAAAGAGACCAAGACCAGGGCCACCAGCTCGGTTGGGCCGAGGCGCTGACCCAAGATGATCCAGCCCGATACCGCTGCGGCGGCCGGCTCGAGACTCATCAGAACACCGAAGACCCGGGTCAGCATTCGGCGTAGCGCCACCAGCTCCAGGCCGTAGGGGATGATTGACGACAGCAGTGCAACCGCTGATGCACCGATCAGCAGCGACGGCTCATCGAACACGGCGGACGCCTGAGACGCCCCGAACGGCAATACCAAGACCGCCCCTATGGCAAACGCCACGGCCAGGCCGTCGACTCCCGGGAGCACTCGGCCCACCCGCGCACTGGCCATGATGTAGGCCGCCCAGAACAACCCAGCCGTGAAGGCGAGCAGCAACCCGAGCGCCTCGACATCTCCACTGGTCGCTCGCAACCCCAACAGCACCACTCCGGCGGCGGCCAGCAACGCAAACCCGAAGTCGAGGAGCCGCCTCGTTTGAACCAATGCCACCAGGAGTGGACCGGTGAACTCAACCGTCACTGCCACACCAAGCGGTACCAGGTCGAGCGAGTGGTAGAAGGCGACGTTCATGCCAGCCAGGGCGATACCCAGCAGGGCAGCCGCAGACCACTGTCCCCGCGTCCACGACCGGACCGATGGACGCAGGACCGCAAGCAGGACGATCCCACCAATGCTCAAACGCAGCAGGGCCGTTCCCGTGACCCCCAGCTCGTCAAAAAGGGTGCGAGCGACGGCTGAACCGGTTTGAGCGCTGACGATCGCCAGTACGACCAGCAGCGGCGCAGGAATGCGTTGTCGACCCACGGACGCAGCCTGCCAGCAGCCGCCAGGAGCGCTGAAGTCACGTGGCAGCGTGCCTAGCGACCGTGGAGCACGGTGTCTCAGATCAGCCGCTGACATGTCTTCAGCCGACGGTTGATGGTGAGATCTCGGTGCACCCACCCCAACTCGTAGGAGTCCAGGTGACCACTACCCCCTCGTCAGCCATCGTCGTCGGCGCCGGGATCATCGGCAGCTCGATCGCACTCGAGCTCAGCCGTCGCGGTTGGGACGTCACGGTCGTTGACAAGGGTTCGACGCCCGGCTGCGGGTCGACGAGCGCATCGTCGGCGATGGTGCGGTTCAACTACGACAACCTCCAAGAGGTTGTGCTCGCTTGGGAGTCATACGCCAGATGGGTCGACTGGTCCAAGCATCTCGGCACAGAAGATCCCGCCGGCATGGCCACCTACGTCAAGACCGGGCTGCTCGTGCTTGACGGCGAGCTGCTCGACCGAACACTGGAGCTCGGTCATATGGACGCCCTCGGCATCCCATACGAAGCCGTGACGGCGGAACAGATCCGCGAACGGTATCCGGCGCTCGACCCGGCCAGAATCGGGCCGGCCTGTCGCGTCGAGGATGAACACTTCTGGGACGACCCGACCGGTGAGGTCGGAGGTTTCATCGAGCACGAGTCAGGGTTCGTCAACGACGCCACCTTGGCAGCCCACAACCTGGCGTTTGCCGCCGAACACTTCGGCGCCACCTTCCGGTGGCGGTCAGTTGTCGTCGATGTGCTTCGCGATGCCGGTCGAGTACGAGGGATCAAGCTCGAAGACGGCACTGAGCTGATGGCCTCCGTGGTCGTTAACGCAGCAGGCCCATGGTCGGTGGCGCTGAACACGATGGCCGGTGTTCTCGACGACTTCAGCACCTCGACGAAAGCGACCGAGCAAGAGGTGATCAGTGTTCCGGCGCCAGAGGGCTTCGACATCGAGAACGGCGGCACGGGCGTCCACGACCCAGACTTCGGCACGTACTTCCGGCCGCACCCGGGCGGCACGATCATCGTCGGAAGCTTCGAAGCGCCCTGCGATCCCCTGATCCTCGTGGACGACGCGGATGACATCCGTCAGTCACCGTCGGCCACGAACTGGGAGGTGCAGAGCCTGCGACTGGCGCGTCGGCTGCCCGGCCTGCAAATCCCTAGCCAGAAGTCGGGGGTAGTGAGCGCCTACGACATCACCGACGACTGGATTCCCATCTACGACAAGACGAATCTTGACGGGTACTACGTCGCGATCGGAACCAGCGGCCACCAGTTCAAGGCCGCACCGTTCGTAGGGGTCGCAATGGCCGAGCTGATCGGCGCGGTCGAGTCTGGACGCGACCACGACACTGACCCGGTCGTCGTCAAAGGCGAGTACACCGGGGTCGACCTCGAGCTCGCATTCTTCTCACGCCGTCGTGAGACTCAACTACACCGCCAGCTCACCCACTCACTCTGATCGACACGAGGTCACCGTGAACAACCAGTACCGCGTCGTCGTCATCGGCGGCGGCATCGTCGGGTGCAGCATCCTTTACCACCTGACGCTGCGTGGCCTCACCGACGTCGCGCTCATAGAGCGTGGCGAGCTCACGGCTGGATCGAGTTGGCACGCTGCCGGTGGGTTTCACGCCATCAACTCCGATCCGGTGATTGCCCGCCTGCAGGCGTACACAATCGGCATGTACCGAACCGTAGAAGAAGAGAGCGGACAGAGCGCGGGCCTGCACCTCACCGGCGGTATCGAGCTCGCC
>JBJMHG010000306.1:0-5782 GCA_045807485.1 Actinomycetes bacterium | reverse complement strand
GCGACGACTTCAGCTCCGACTACCTGTACGGAGGAGCTGGAACCGACACGGCCAACTACTCGGGGCGGACGGAGCGGGTAAATGTCTCCCTCGATGGCGTTGACAACGATGGCGAGGTCGGCGAACAAGATCTCGTCGAGTCAGACGTGGAGAACGTCACAGGTGGGTCAGGCAACGACGATCTCACCGGGAATGACCTCGGCGCGAACGCCCTGCTCGGTGGGGACGGGAACGACACAATCGTCGGGAACGGCGGAGCTGACACGCTGACCGGCGGGGTCGGTGAGGATGCCTTGAACGGTGGTGCAGGGGCCGACACCCTTGACGGTGGCGACGACGGCGACGTCCTCACCGGAGACAGCAGCGCTGACAACCTCTCCGGCGGGAACGGCAACGACGACCTATCGGGCGGTACCGAAAACGACGTGCTCGACGGCGGCCAAGGAAATGACGATCTGCTCGGTGACAGCGGCGATGACACTCTGAGCGACCCCGCCGGGGCGAATGCGATCGATGGCGGAGTCGGTGACGACCAGCTGACTGGCGGGACCGACGCCGAAACCATCTTTGGCCGTGACGGCAGCGACATCATCGACGGCGGAGACGGAGACGACGCCCTCAAAGGAGGAGCAGACGTTGACATCCTCGACGGTGGTGCAGCCAACGACATTCTTGACGGCGGAACGGGAAGCGACGTCCTAGGCGGCGGGGACGGCACCGACACCGCTGACTACTCGGCCAGGGTCGCGGCGGTGAACGTCTCGCTCGACGATATCTCCAACGACGGCGAGGCCACGGAGTTCGACAACGTCCTTTCTGACGTCGAGAACATCGACGGTGGCTTCGGAAGCGACACCTTGACCGGTGACGATGACGCAAATGTGCTGAACGACGGCTCTGCTGGCGCTGACACGCTGGTGGGCAATGGCGGCGATGACACTTTGACTGCAACAGGAGGGAACGACTCCCTCAGCGGCGGTGGCGACGCTGATCTGATGTCAGGTGGCAGCGGCAATGACTCCATGAGCGGCGGGTCTGGAACCGACGAGGTGACGTACGCAGACCATGCGGCGAGTGTGAGCGTCTCGATAGACGGGACTGCGAACGACGGGTCCACTGGCGAGGCCGACAACGTTGCGACAGACGTCGAGAACCTGACCGGCACTGACTTCGGGGACACCTTGGTGGGCTCGGCCTCGGCGAACGTGCTGGACGCCGGCGATGGCGACGACTCCCTGCAGGGGCTGGCGTCCACAGACAGCTACGTGGCTGGCCCTGGAACAGACACCGTCACGTACAAGGAGAAAGCGACAGCAGTGTCGATCAGCCTCGACGGCGTCGCCAATGACGGCGAGGCGAACGAGCTGGAGAACCTGGGTGACGACGTCGAAAAGATCGTGGGTGGCAGCGGTGACGACACCCTGAGCGGAAACGTCTTCGCCAACACTTTCCAAGGTGGAGCCGGCGCTGACACGGTGACGTACGCAACTCGGGGCGTCGACCTCTCGGTCAGCCTCGACGGGGTGGCCAACGACGGAGCCGCTGGTGAGCTCGACAACGTCGGTGCCGACGTCGAGAACGTCGTCGGCGGCTCGGCCAACGACGTCCTGACCGGTGACGCCGACGCAAATGCTCTCTCTGGGTCGGCTGGAAACGACACCCTGAACGGCAGTGATGGCGATGACAGCTTGAGTGGTGGCACCGGAACCGACTCGATCAACGGAGGTGTCGGAGCCGACACGGTGACGTACGCGGCTGCGCTTGCCGCTGTGTCGGTGTCACTGGACGGCGTCGCCAACGACGGAGAGGTCGGCGAGCTCGACAACGTTGCAGTCGACGTCGAAGGAATCATTGGAGGTCCAGCAAACGACGTGCTCACCGGGAGTGCTGCCAACAACACCTTCGATGGAGGTCTGGGCGCTGACACGGTCGCTGGCTTGGCGGGCATCGACACGATGACCTACGCCACGAGGACTGCCGCCGTGACGGTGAAGCTTGATGCCAACGCCAACGATGGGCAGAGCGGTGAACTGGACAAGGTTCTCACCGACGTCGAGAACGTCATCGGAGGACGTGGGGCGGACACCATCACCGGGTCCAAAGCCGCGAACGTGATCACCGGTGGTCTCGGGGCAGACAAGCTCGCCGGCGGCAACGGCAACGACACGTTCTACGCCAAGGACGGCGTGAAGGACTCACTCAACGGCGGCAAGGGAACTGACAGCGCTCAGTCCGACAAGAACGACGTCCGCAGCCTGATCGAGAAGACCATCAAATAGCGGCTAGATCTTGCCCGCTATGAAGTCTTCGACGGACTGACGAGCCTCATCGTCGGAATACTGCACCGGCGGTGACTTCATGAAGTAGCTGCTCGCCGAAAGGATCGGACCACCGATGCCGCGGTCGAGCGCAATCTTGGCGCAGCGCACCGCGTCGATGATGACGCCAGCAGAGTTCGGGGAGTCCCACACCTCGAGCTTGTATTCGAGGCTCAGGGGCACATCGCCAAAGGCCCGACCCTCGAGGCGTACGTAGGCCCACTTGCGATCGTCGAGCCAAGCCACGTAGTCGGACGGGCCAATGTGAACGTTGTTCTTGCCCAGGTCATGCTGCACCTGCGAGGTGACCGCCTGCGTCTTGGAGATCTTTTTCGACTCTAGGCGCTCCCGCTCGAGCATGTTCATGAAGTCCATGTTGCCGCCCACGTTCAGCTGCATGGTTCGGTCCAGGATCACGCCGCGGTCTTCAAAGAGCTTCGCGAGCACACGGTGCGTGATGGTGGCGCCGACCTGCGACTTGATGTCGTCGCCAATGATCGGGACGCCGGCAGCAGTGAACTTGTCGGCCCACTCCTTGGTGCCCGCGATGAACACCGGAAGTGCGTTGACGAACGCGACCCCCGCGTCGATGGCGGCCTGGGCGTAGTGCCTGGCAGCGTCCTCTGAGCCGACTGGCAGGTAGCAGACGAGCACATCTGCTTGCACATCCCGCAGCGCTTGCGCAACGTCAACGGGCTCATCGTCGGACTCCGTGATGGTCTCGAGGTAGTACTTGCCGAGACCATCGAGGGTGGGTCCACGCTGAACCGTGATGTCGGTTGGGGGGACGTCAGCGATCTTGATGGTGTTGTTCTGGCTCGAGAAGATTGCGTGCGCGAGGTCTTGTCCCACCTTCTTCGCGTCTACGTCGAACGCGGCGACGAACTGCACGTCGCTGACGTGGTAGTCGCCGATCTGCACGTGCATCAAGCCAGGGACGCGCGCGGCGGGATCGGCGTCCTTGTAGTACTCGACGCCCTGCACGAGCGACGCGGCACAGTTGCCCACGCCCGCGATGGCTACGCGTACCGAACCCATGGTTACTCCTTTGTCGTGTCCCCGGAGCGTTGAGCCCGGGAGTCTGTGTTGATGTCGTGCTTGCTGTTTCGTTCGTCGTCGATCAGTTCATTGAGCCAACGCACTTCGCGCTCAACGGACTCGAGTCCGTGGTTTTGCAGCGCGAGGGTGTACTCGTCGATCCGGGTGCGAGTGCGTGACACTGAGGACCGAAGATTGTCCAAACGCTCCTCGAGCCGCCCGCGGCGTCCCACGAGGATGCGCATGCGGGTATCGGCGTCGGTACGACCGAAGAAGGCGAAGCGGACGCCGAATGTCTCGTCGTCCCACGCGGCCGGGCCCGAGTCACCCAGCAGGTCCTGGAAGTGCTCTTTGCCCTCGGCCGTGAGCTGGTAGACGATTTTCGAGCGTCGATTGCCTGGCTCGGCTGGATCGGTGGACTCGGTGATGTAGCCCTGTAAGACCATGGACTTCAGGCAGGGGTAGAGCGATCCATACGAAAGGGCACGGAATGCGCCGAGCTGACCGGCCAAGCGCTTGCGCAACTGGTATCCGTGCATGGGGGACTCGTGCAGCAGGCCAAGGACGGCGAACTCCAGCACGCCACTCCGCTTAGCCATGAATCTCCCTAGTCCGTTCTGGGGCGTTTGTGCGATAAGAACAGGAGTCTATGTATCGAACCGATACATCACGCCGATGCGTCGCCACGATACGGCGACCTCTGACCCAACGCAAATCGACACGAGTACGGCGATCGGCGTTCTAAGGGCTCAACCGATATCTGCCGCCCGGCGAGCAGGGCCGACTACTCGGCGTACTCTCGTTCGGTGGCAAAGGGAACTGGCACCAAGACCACTTCGGTGTGGTCGCAGCGCGCGGTGATCGACTATGCCTTGCAGCGCCGAGCGGCCCTGGCGTCGGTCAAGCGTGGACATGCCTTCGCCAGCGATCTGTGCGACGCCGACCCCTATCTGTTACGCGCGGCTGAGCACCATGGCGTGCCAGCCGGTCGGCCGTGCCCGTTCTGCCGGCAGGACGGTCTCGTCGAGCTCCACTACGTGTACGGGGACGAGCTCGGACCCTTCCAAGGACGGATTCGAGCTCCACGCGAGCTCGAGATCATGGCAAGAGAGCACGGTGAGTTTCGGGTCTACGTCGTCGAGGTCTGCAACCGATGCTCGTGGAACTACCTCACCACGACCTACCTCCTCGGCGACGGCACGCCGCGTCCGCCCCTTCGGGCTCAACGCGGAGATCCGGTGCTCTGACGGGCCCTTGAGGCCGCGGGGAGTCAGCGGGTCGGGGACCGCAGCACCCTCAGAGTCCGTCACACTGGACACCGCCGAGTGACCCCTGCCCTGTGAGCGTGGGGCCACGGGACGGCACCCATTGGTTGCACCAGAGAGGCCAGAGTGCGCATCGACTACCCGCGCCGTGGGCGGATCGGTTGGCGCCGATTCGTGCCGTCCTGGCGTCAGTGGCTGGGGATGTTCGCCCTGGGCATCGCAGCCGTGTGTGCCGGCTTCGTGGCGCTGTACTTGATGATCGACGTGCCGCAGCCGAACGACCTCGCCACAGCTGAGACGTCGGTCGTCTACTACGACGACGGCAAGGACGTCATCGGTCGCTACGCCGAGGTAAACCGCGAGATCGTCACACTTGACCAGATTCCCGAGCACGTGCAGCTGGCAATTCTTGCGGCGGAGGATCGAGGGTTCTACGAAAACGAGGGGATTTCTCCAGCCGGGATCGTGCGGGCGCTGTGGAACAACCTCACCGGTGGTGAGACTCAGGGTGCCTCGACGATCACTCAGCAGTACGCCCGGAATGCCTACCTGTCGCAAGAGCAGACGGTTACGCGCAAGATCAAGGAAGCCATTCTCGCGATCAAGCTGTCCCGCAGTCAGACCAAAGACTCCCTGCTCGAGGATTACCTCAACACCATCTACTTCGGACGCGGCGCTTACGGCATCCAGGCGGCGAGCCAGGCGTACTTCGGCAAGGACGTCGAAGATCTCACGGTGGCAGAGGGTGCCGTGCTGGCCGCTGTGGTCCGCGCGCCGAACCTTTATGACCCCGCAGAAGGCAAGGACGCGCGCGAAGCGCTCGACGCACGTGTCTTCAACTATGTGATCCCGGGAATGGTCGAGCAGGGCTGGCTGGAACAATCCGAGGCAGACCAGATTCACAAGCTGCCGAAGATGCAGGACCCAGAGGCGCTCAACAACTACCACGGCCAGACCGGCTACATGCTGGACATGGTGCGAGATGAGCTCAAAGATCTCGGCTTCAGCAAGGAAGAGATCGACGCCGGCGGGTTGCGGGTCACCACCACGTTCGACCAGCAAGCGCAGGACGCCGCGCAGACTGCAGCGACGGAGGGGTTTCCACCCGAACCGAACAACGGCGTGAAGATGGGACTGGCCTCAATCGACCCCAAGTCCGGT